>JAVVHK010000106.1:0-5850 GCA_032249525.1 Bacteroidota bacterium
AGGGCGCTGGCCGCCGCCGTAAGGCCGCGCCCGCCCGCAGGGCGGGCGCGGCCATCCCCCTTCACATCAAGAAAGCCTTGGCCTCAAAATGGCATTATTTTATAGGGACTTCCCGCTTCCCTTGGGTGAGCTCCAGAACGGCCCCCCGGAACAAGCACAAACAGAATCTCGTCGTCTCGATGCACCCAAAAAGCCGCTCGAGCATACTTCTCCTGCGTAAAGGGATCAGAACGAAGCATTTCTGCTTCCGCCTGCAACCGAGCTATCTCCGCCTCGTAAAACCTAAGCTGCGCCTCCATGGCTGCCAAACGCTGACTAAACCTCCACTGGTCCAACCAGCTATAGGGGTCCAAGAAAACCAGCCACAAAAGCGCTAAAAGGGTTATCCAGAAGTAGAGGCTCCTAAAGAGAGCCGGAATACGGATTTTAGAGATGGCCATACTTGGCGGTGGAGCCTAAGGTTTCTTCAATGCGCAGGAGCTGATTGTATTTGGCGGTGCGGTCGGTTCGGGCAAGGGCGCCGGTTTTGATTTGGCCGGCGGCCGTCGCTACGGCTAAGTCAGCAATAAAAGTATCTTCCGTTTCGCCGCTACGATGGCTAATGATGGTTTTGTAGCCGGCCCGATGGGCCATTTCTATGACTTGGAGGGTTTCTGTGAGAGTACCAATTTGATTGAGCTTGATGAGGATGGCATTGGCTACGCCTTCTGCGATGCCCCGACTGAGACGTTGGGGGTTTGTAACGAAGAGGTCATCCCCTACCAGCTGGACTCGGTTGCCGAGGCGTTGGGTGAGGGCAGCCCAGCCTTCCCAGTCATCTTCGGCAAGGGGGTCCTCAATGGAGATGAGGGGATAGGCACTCACCCACTTTTCCCAAAGGTCTATCATCGCTTGGGTGGAAAGGGTCTCACCAGTGGATTTGAAGCGGCGATAGAGGCGAGTCTGGGGGTCATACCATTCAGTGGCAGCGACATCTAAGGCCAAGGCCACCTGCTCTTTTGGGCGGAGGCCCGCCCGCTCAATCGCCTGCACCAAAAGCTCAATAGCTTCCTCATTGCTACGCAGGGCCGGCGCAAAACCCCCTTCATCGCCGACGCTAATGCTGAGACCCCGGCTCTTAAGGAGGTCTTTGAGTGCCTGCGACACAGCAAAGGCCCACTCCATCGCCTCCGAAAAGCTGGTGGCCCCCACAGGCACGATCATAAACTCCTGAATATCTAAGGGATTGTCGGCGTGTTTGCCGCCGTTGAGGATGTTGAGGAGGGGGATGGGGAGGGTGACGGGACGGGGTCCAGCGAGATAGCGATAAAGGGGAAGATTTAGGGCGTTGGCGGCGGCGCGAGCTACTGCTAGCGACACCGCCAAAATCGCATTAGCCCCCAGGCGGCTCTTATTGGGCGTCCCATCCAAGGCTATCAGCGCCTGGTCTATAGCTACTTGCTCCAAGGCTGAAAGCCCCTCCAAAGCCGGCGCAATATGGATGTGGATATTCTGAATGGCCTGACGGACGCCTTTCCCCCCAAAGTGGGCCTTATCTCCATCTCGCAGTTCTAAGGCTTCATGGGAGCCGGTGGAAGCTCCCGAAGGCACAGCCGCTCGCCCCTGATGTCCACTACTGAGGGTTACCTCAGCCTCTATGGTCGGAAAACCCCGCGAATCCAATATCGCCCGCGCCCGAATAGCCGTTATACGAGTCATGCGGCAAAAATAGGCCTTTTCAAGGGGGCGTCCGCCCTCATGGGACACCAACTTTTACCACCGGCCAGGAGAGAATTGGTGTCCTCATACTCGCTTGGACTTAGTTTTGAATACTTCGGGCCCTTGGTAGTTGAGGAAGAGGTGAGGGGGCAAAAGGCCCTTTTGAAGGACGGGGAGCGCATAGTGCAGGTATTGGAGTTCTCGGGTACTGTGGGCATCGGTGGTGAGGACGATAGAGATGCCTTTTTCGGCGGCGCGGCGTACCCATCGCCAGTCTATCTCCATGCGGTGGGGGTTGCCGTTGAACTCTATGGCTACCTTGTGGGCAGCGCACGCATCCAGGATGGCCTCTTCGTCTATAGGGTAGCCGTGGCGCCCCCGTAGCAAGCGCCCCGTCCAATGCCCTAAAACCCGCACATACGGATTAGCCACGGCTCGCAAGAGCCGCGCCGTGGCTTCGGCCCGGTCCATTTGAAGTTTTTCGTGTACGGAGGCCACGAGGTAATCCAGCTTTTGCCAAATAGCCTCGTCGTAATCAATCTCTCCGTCTGGCAGAATATCGGCTTCCACACCATGGAGAAGGGTGAATGCACCCCCATAACGGGCATTGAGGGCATCAATGGCTTCTCCTTGGGCAAGGAGGGTCTGCGGGGAGAGACCACCGGCATAAGCAGCCCGAGCACTATGGTCAGCAATACCTAAGTAACGCCATCCCATTTGCTGGGCGGCCTCCGCCATAGCCTCCAGCGTATCCGCCCCATCGGAATAAGTCGTATGCACATGCACTGTGCCTTGAATACGGGAAAGCTCCAAAGGTTCCGGCAAACGCCCCTCTTCAGCCAGCAGAAGAATATCTTCCCAGTCCCGCCACTGGGGCAAGATATAAGGCAGCCTCGCCAGCTTAAAGATCTCCTCTTCGGAAAGGCCTCCCCAAGCAGCTTTCTCCCCTAAGCGCCCTCTAAGGCTTTCCACAAAGCCCGCTGGCCCCGTCTTCTCTATAAGCGCCCAGCCTAACTCTTCATCTTTCACCGGGTAAAGCACCACTTTTCCCCCCATGAGCTCTATCTTCTCTGGACTTATGGCTGCTTGGGAGGATAAGAGCGATGCCACCCGCTCCCACTGCGAAAAGAGTATCCCCCCCTCTACTCGCTCCATGAGGGGCAATGCCCGGCGAAACTCCCCTAACGGATACAAAAACCCCCTTAGCTCTCCGACCATTTTCAGGAGGCTCTCCCACAGGAGCGCCGCCTCATAATATAAGAGAAGGTGCCGAGTAGCTAAATACTGACGGACGTTTTCCTCAATACGTTTGAGGGTGGCGGGTCCCCAGCCTTTGAGTTTGGAGAGTTTGCCTCGCTCTATGGCTTCTAATAGCTTTTCGGGAGAGGGGATACGCAGGTCGTACCATATTTGATGGACGCGTTTAGGGCCGAGGCCGCCGATGTGGAGCATTTCTAAGACGCTTTCGGGGATTTCGGTGCGTAATTCTTCTAGGAGGGGGGCGGTGCCGGTTTCGTAGAGGGATTGGGCGAGGGTGAGGAGGCCGGTGCCAATACCGGGGTAGGCTTTTAGGGCGGTTAGGAGGGTCTGGGAGTTTTGGAAGGCGGTGTCTGGCAGGCTTTCGGCGGCCTTTGCGAGGCGCTCATAAGCAGAGAGCCGAAAGGGTTCTACTCCTTTGATGGAGAGGCGATCGTACAGCTCTTGGGTAAGCTGCCGAAAGAGCTCGGGGGTCATTGGGAGCGGGTAGCTTCTCGTAGGGCGGCAAAAGCGGCTTTGAGGGTCTCTCGGTCTGCAACCTGAGCCAGATAGTTGAACATCGCTCCTTGTAGACGTTCGGCTCCATCTATGGGGATGACGGCCCCTGTGAGGTAAGGAGCTAAATCCGACAGAAGGAAGGCCGCCAAGGCTCCCAGTTCCTCGTGGCGGCCGTAGCGCTTAGTGGGCAGGCGCTGGCGGTATATCTCTTCAAAGTCTTTTCCGGGCATGAGGCGGGACCATGCCCCCTCCGTCGGAAAAGGCCCCGGCGCAATAGCATTGACCCGAATGTTGTAAGGTGCCCACTCATACGCCAAGGAAAGCGTCATCGCTTGCACCCCCGCTTTGGCGGCCGCCGACGGCAAAACAAACGCACAGCCCGTCTCCGTGTAGGTGGTAACGATATTCAAAATATGCCCGGGGAGCCCATTCTCTATCCAGTAGGCGCCCGCCCATCGGCTGGTGTGAAAGGTTCCCATCAGCACAATATCAACCACCGCCCGAAAGCCTTTAGGCGAAAGGGTCTCGGATGCCGCTAAAAAGTTTCCCGCCGCATTATTGACCACGGCGTCCAGCCGCCCCAGCTTCTCCAAAATACGTTGCATCATCGCTTCTACCGCTTCGTAGCTGCGCACATCGCAGGGAATGGGATGTACCGAGGGCCCTATTTCGGCGGCGGTCTTTTCCAGTACTTCTTGCCGGCGGCCACATATAACTACTTGGGCGCCACACTTCACAAAGGTCTCCGTCATGGAGCGGCCCAAGCCCGTGCCCCCACCAGTTACCAAAATCACCTTCCCACTCAGGTCTATGGTCAGCATATCCTAAAAGTTGTAGGCAGGATTTTTTCGAGAAAAGTCCAAATCTGTGAGGGGAGGATTGACTTCCAGCTTATAGTATTCGTAGCGCTCATAAAGGCCTATTTCATCTTCAACTTCTACGACGAGGGGGATTTTGCGTTTTTCGTCAATGGTGAGGCGAATGACCTTGCCATAGTCGGAGGGAACTTTTAGGACTTGTCCGGGAGTAAGGCTGGCATTAGGAGAGGAGAGACGATTCAGTTCCATGATTTTATACCAGCCCACATGGAGTTTTTCGGCAATGCGGAAGAGGTTATCGCCGGGTTGTACGGTGTAATCTCGGATTTCGTACTTTGGAGGTTCTAAGATGATTTTATGGCAGGGATGCCCATCCCAGGTGAGGCGGCCTGCCGAACGCACAAGCGTATGAACTTGCTGTGCATAGCGTGCCTTTGCGGCTAAGAGGAGATTCCGAATCTGGTCAAAGCCCGTGGCGAAGATAGTTTGATGCTGTCCTTCTAAAATGAGATTTCCGAAGGGGTCGAGGGTGATGGGGAGGTAGGGAAAGGTGTTAGGTTTGACGAGGATTTTTTGAGAGCCGGGTTCGGCTGGATAGAGGACTTCCACACCTTTGCGTGGGCTGTGCTGGTAACCATAGACGGCAAAGGGCTTGCGGCGCAGTTTGAAGAACATATGTTCCAGAACGAGTTTGCCCTGGATGCGTTCGTACTTTTTGAGTTCGTAGCGCAAAGTTTGGATGCGGTCGGTCTCCTGGAGCATGTCCTCTAAGAGTTGATAGGCTTCGTTGAGGGAGGAGCGGGGACGCCAGCTAAGGTTAAGCAGGATTCCTCCTACCAGCAAAAGCCATCCCTTAGGCCGCATAGGTTCCAAGGTACAAACTTTCTGGGAAAAGAGCGGCTTCGGAAGGATCGTTAGTGGCACATATGATGAGGGATTTTTCTTGCCGTATGACTTTGCGAATCTGCTCATGAAAGACATTTTTCCACTTATCGTCAAGGAAGGCTGTGGGTTCGTCTAAGATCAGGATAGGGCTGGGGGTGCTCAGCGTGAGTCCTAAGAGGAGACGTTGGCGCTGTCCGGATGAAAGATGCGAGAGGGGAGCGCTCATACGGCTTTTGAGCTGAATCGCCTCTAAAAGGGGATGAGAGAGGTCTAAGCCTTTGAAGCGGACGTAAGTTTGGACAAGGTCTTGAACTGTGAGGTCAGGCGGGGGCGTGAGATGGGGAGAAACCCACATCAAATGGTATCGCCAGAGGGCTGGAGATAAGGTTTTTCCCGCTAAGGAGAAGAGCACCTGTCCCTCCGTAGGTCGCAGAAGGCCCCCTAAGATAGAGAGGAGGGTGCTTTTCCCGGAGCCGTTGGGGCCCGTGATGGCGATGGCTTGGGGGGCTTTTAGGGTAAGGGTGAGGGGTGCTTTCCATAGAGGCCCCTGCTCATACCGATGATTGACTTTTATCGCGTGGAGAGCTGGCCCCATGGAGAGATTTTTTAGGCACTAAGCTGGCGGTGAGTTCGGCTTCGCATACGAGCTTATCTTCCACATAGGCTTTACCCGCCATTTTGCAGATGCCCCGCC
>JAVVHK010000107.1:0-5828 GCA_032249525.1 Bacteroidota bacterium
CAGAGCAGGGGGCCCCTCGTAGAGGAACCCCCTGCTTTTCTGATAGTAGGCGCTTGAGACGAGAGTTACTCTATGATCAGGCGGTGGGTAATAGTAGCCCCTTGATAAGTAGCGCCCAGTAGGTAGATGCCCGCCGCTGGACGAATAGGCAGGACTTTCTTGAATTCGGTCCTACTGGGGGTAATGGTCTCTTCATAGAGGGTGCGGCCTGTAAGGTCTATGAGACGCACATGAACGGGGGCCACCTGCGGAAGCGCAAAGCGCAAAATGGGCGGCTCGCTCGTAGGATTGGGATAGACAGAAAACTCCCATATCAGATTAGATGGCGAAACAACAGTATTGCTTGTATTCCGACGAGCCACGACCCCGATAGCATACTCCACATTCTCTCGGTCGCGGTAGGGTGCCCACAGCCCCGCAATACCCTCAAAGCTGGCCCGAGAAATAGGGATTGTACCATCCTCCACCACAAAGTTGTCCACGCTCGTGGCACTAGCAGGAAAATCCGTCTTGAAGCCGATCAGAAGACCATCGCCCGCATTTAGGCTTATCGGATTGTCCAGAGAGAGCGTATAGCGCCGAAGGTGAAATTGAGTATTATTCTGGCCCTGGAAGGTAGCCAGCAAAGTACCCGAAGGAAAATCCATAGGATCCAGCGTAAGCGTATCCAGCGCCGGTCCCACAGCGCCTGTCACAGGATTGTAAGGATACACCCACACCACCAGAGGATACAAGTTAGACCCGCCATCCTGATAGAGCATGTCAAAGCTCACCGCTTCTACGGTGATGGCTTCAGGAGCAATGATGGCCATCCCATTCGCAAATGCAAGCCCACCCACATCTTCATTTTGGGGATCCCAGGTTCCATCGTCATAACGCAAGATGTAGCGTCCCCCTGGTATCGTATCGCAGATAACGAGCTCTGAGCTGTTGCTGTTATTACCAGCGAACCCATCTCCCGAAAAGTTGAGGGTCACAACGCAGTTGTAGCTGCCCGTGGAAAGATTGGAGGGAGTGTTTCGGACATTATGGTCGAAGGGTTTGGTGAAGGTTGCCGTGGCGATTTGTCCTACCGCCGGAGCCGAGACAAAGACTGTGTCACGGTGAATGATTGTTGTACTTGGGGCAGGACCACGGATGTTGAGGATGGTACGGATATTGGGGGAGATAGGCTGATTTCCGCTATTGAGCACGCCAGCCTGGAAGGTGGGTGAGGTGCCCCCTTTCAGGGCAAACTGCCCTAAGCCATCGGGGTTGAGGACCCATTCCATCTGCGCATCCGTACTACTGCAGGTGAAAGTGCGCGGATGCCAGATTTTGATGGCGAAATCTTGAAAGGGCACCGGCCACGCCGCTGCAATATCTAAGCCCGACTGACCTGTGATGTTTTCCATGCCGACGACATTATAGTTACCATTGCTGTAGGTGTTATCATAGCCAGCATCAATCTTTTTATACTGTAAGGTAATGGAGGAGTCGCTGGGGTCTAGGATGATCTGGAAGGAGTTTCGGCCCTGCCAATGGCCGGGAGCGTTACCATTCCAGTAGGGGACGCTATCCCAAGTGATGACGAAGCGGCCACTCGCATCCGTACCATAAAGGAGTTTAGCCCCCGGTACAGGGTTGCCTTGATCATCTGTGAAAGTCAGATCGGCCAAATAGACAGCAATCCACTCATTGGGGGCGGTGGGATTAGGAAAGCGATTGAAGTACGGAGGTGCCCCGCTGGAAACATTGTACCCTCGCCCAAAGATGATATACCCATTGGAGCCCACATAGACTTTAGTGTAGCTATTCCAGTAATACACGAAGGGAAAAGGCAGATTGATGGGACCTGCATAGTTATCGTCACCGAGGCCCGAGAGAAGCTGCCCCGTGGCCGAAATATCTACCCAGTTGTACGTAGGGGTAGAATCGGGAACATTGGACTGGGTCGTGTACCAGCGATAACCGCAAGCATCCCCACCGGTAGGAGCTGGCGCTTGAGCTAACAAGCTCCATCCCGCCCCGATGAGAGCTAAACCTACTAACCTAAGGGATCGCATGGAGCAAAGATAGAGAGCCTTACGCAATCTCAGGAGACTCCTGCCTCTTTTTCGGATTTGGAAAGAGCCTAAAGCCGCCCCTTAGGAGGGGCATAGTACTTTTGGGCATGCGCGGGGTGTGGGCTTTATTGGGGGCGGTTTTAGCCCAGATAACCATATATCGGGATAGTTTCGGGACGCCGTACATCTTTGGGAAGACCGATGCGGAGGTCGCTTATGGGCTGGCTTGGGCCCACGCCGAAGATGATTTTGCTCGGCTGCAATATGTTATAGCGCTGGCTAAGGGAAAACTGGGCCGGCTCATAGGCAAAGAGGGCACCGCTATGGACTACTTTGCCCATTTTACAGGCGCCTTTCATTTGGCTAAAGCCCAGTACGATAGCCTTCCCTCCGACATTCGCCGCGTTATAGAAGCCTATGTAGCAGGCCTCAACGACTATGCCCGCCAGCACCCGAAAGAAGTCCTGGATAAAAAGCTTTTTCCCTTTACGCCCCAGGAGCTCATTCAGGGATACATAACCATCCTCAGTGGCATGATCGGAGTAGGGCAGGCCCTTCGCGCCACCCTGGCCGGGAATCCTTCTGATTATCGTTTTAGCGTGCGGGCCGGCTCCAACGCCATAGCCATCCATCGCCAGCACACCGAAGAAAATCAAACTTTCCTTCTCATCAACCCCCATGTTCCCATAGAGGGCGCGCTGCGCTGGTACGAAGCCTATCTGCACAGCGAGGAAGGCTGGGAGGTACTGGGAGGCTTTTTCCCAGGCAGTATTGCGCCAGGTTTAGGCACAACCCCTCACCACGGCTGGGCAGTTACCTTCAACTGGCCCGACTTCGTGGATATCTACCAGCTCAAAATGCACCCCAAAAACCCCCGCCTCTACTGGGTAGATAACGCCTGGGAGACCCTGCGCGTAGAAAAGGTACGGCTTCAAGTGCGCCTTGGAAAGCCGAAGAGCCGATTCGTGCAGGGGTGGCCCGTGCAAGGCCTATCCAAAGTTCGAGGCCCTTTTCTTACCGTTTCTAAACGGTTGGAGTGGAGTCTTTTTGGCCCCATCGTGCGCACCTCAAACGGCGTTTATGCGCTTCGCTTCCCCGCTGAAAAGCTCTTTCGAGCCCCCGAGCAGTGGTACCGCCTCAGCAAAGCCCGCACCTTCAGCGAGTTTTATCAGGCTATGCACCTGCAGGGCATCCCCCACTTCAACTTCGTTTATGCAGACCCCGACACGATCTTTTACCTCTTCAATGCGACTTTACCCGAACGACCTGCAGGGTGGAATTGGCAGGGCGTTCTTCCGGGCGATACCCGCCAAACCCTCTGGCGCCGCTATCTCACCATTGAGGAGCTTCCCCAAGTCCTCAACCCCCCCTGCGGATATGTGTTTAGCGTTAATAACAGTCCCTTTCTTGTGACCTGTCCCGAGGCCTCCCCAAAGGAGGCCGATTTCCCGCCCGGACACGGCTGGGAATGGAATCGCCATAACAACCGCGAGCTTCGGCTCCGAGAGCTAATGGAAGGGAAAGAGCGCTTTTCGTGGGCAGACTTTGTGCGGATCAAATACGATAGGCAATATCCCCGGCAGGGAGCCGCTGCTCAAATATGGCAAAGTTTTGCGAGTTTGCCAGATACTTCGGACCCCTTTCTGATGGAGGCGCTGCGGGTAGTACGCCAGTGGGACTTATCAGGGGAAGGGGAGAGCCCGCAAGCGGCCCTGTGTGCCTTAGCCGTCCAATGGGCTATGCGCCAGTACAAGCTGCCCGGATACAGCTGGTTAGAAACAGCTCAGGCCCAAATCCCCATTGAGGGTCGGTGGAAAGCCCTGGCTTGGGCCTCTACCCAGCTCAAAAAGCATTACAGGCGGCTGGACCCTCCGTTGAAAGAAGTGCAAGCTATTGAGGTTCAAGGGCGCCGATACCCATTAGGAGGCCTTCCTGAACAGTTAGCCCCTGCTTATGGCACCTGGGATGAGAAAAAGGGCTTCCTACGGGTAGAAGCAGGCGATACCTACATTCAGATGGTGCGGTTTCCTCCACGCCTACCTGATGGAACGCAGCCCTTGCCTATAGTAGAGACCATCTTGCCGCTGGGGGTATCCGGGCGGCCAGACAGCCCTCATTACGCGGACCAGGTTGTCCTCTTCCATCAGGGCCAGCGTAAAGCGATGACCCTCCATCCCGCTGAGATTGAAAAAAAGAAGGTGCAGGCCTATACGCTCACGCCGAGGCTGGGCTCTGGTTGGGCTTATGGGGAGGGGAAGTGATTATCCGCCGAGGGCCTGATCCAAAAAGTCTAAGGCTAAGGTTTCTACTTGGCCTTGGGAGGGGAGGTTGCCCATCATGCCGTACATAGCGGCGGTACGCCGAGGGGGTTCGTTAGCCCGAGCGGCTTGGGAGACCCATCGGGCCATAGCCCGTACCCACCGCTCCGGTAAGACCCGAAGTCCTGCCCGCATAAGGTGCCTCCCTACTCGCCGAGCGAACAGCGATGGCTGGCGCCGACGCACCTCTTCCACCGCCGCCTCCAAATCTGAAATAAACGTCTCCACCACCCGGGCATGCCCTCGGCTTACCGTCAGGTGCAAACTCGGCGGCTTCTGCTGACGGTCTAAAAACCACCCCCGCTCCGAAAGATAATCCCCAATAGCATAAATATCATACGGCGGACGGGCCCCCACGGCCAAAATAGTCATGAGGGGCTTCCCCACAATATACAGCTCGGGTAAACGCTCAATAGCTTCTTTGAGGCGCTGGGTGGTTTCGTAGGCTATGCGGGTAGCCTCCAAATACCCGGCCTCTCCTAAGTAGTTAAGCACGGCCCAGGCAGCAGCGATCGCCCCACCCGACCGCGTCCCCAAAAAAGTCGCCGAAGGATAAATCCCCCCTGGCCAAGCCGCATACACAAAAAACTGATTTCGCCGCAGCGCCCGTGAGCGGTATAAGAGTACGGAGGCCCCCTTCGGCGCATAACCATACTTGTGAAGGTCCACAGAAAGAGACGTAACCCCTTCCACCCGAAAGTCCCATGGCGGCACAGAATGACCTAACTTCTCCAAGAAAGGCCACACCATGCCCCCTACGCAGGCATCCACGTGAAGCCACAAATTGTGGCGGCGAGCTATTTCAGCAATCTGGGGAATAGGGTCCATCACACCATGGGGATACGAGGGAGCCGAGGCCACCAGCAGAATGGTGCGCTCCGAAATAGCCGCCTCCATAGCCGCTACATCGGCAGAACCGTCCGCAGTGGTAGGCGTATGCACGACTTTTAGACCTAAGTAATGCGCCGCTTTGTCAATGGCAGGATGGGCCGAAATAGGCGCCACCACCTCCATCTGAGAAAGATACGGCCGCTGCGAAGCCGCATAGTCCCGGGCCGCCTTAAGCGCTAAAAAAAGACTTTCCGTGCCGCCGCTCGTCATCACCCCAGCCCCCTCCGAAGGCACATGTACGAGACCCCCCACCATCTCTATCACCTCCCGCTCCATCTGCCGCAAACTCGGAAAAGCCATCGGATTCAGAGCATTCTCCGCAATGTAAAGCCCATAAACCTCCTGAACCAGCTCATGCAGCTCAGGACTATGATAATACACCAAGCTCCATACGCGACTACCCACCGCATCTACATCATTTCTTTTGCGACGAAGGATTTCCTCAAGTATAGCCTCCTTAGGCTGGCCATGCGGCGGCAAACGACGCTTACTCATACCTACCCAAAGATACAAACCTTAATCCCCCCAGAGAAATGGCCTCTAATGATAGCGCTTTGGAGTTATGCCATTTCCT
>JAVVHK010000108.1:0-5790 GCA_032249525.1 Bacteroidota bacterium
CGGAGCGGCCAAAACCTTTCTCTATTCAGAAGGTCCTTGATTGCAAATGGCATAAGAAAGCCTTAGCCTCAAAACAGTATAAGCACGCTCCTCTCATCAGACTTCTTGCACAAACCGCCCCAAAGCCCGATGAGAGGGATAAACTCTACTCCTTCTTACTTTTTGCGGTGCCCCAGTCTATGGGCTGTTCTTTAAGTTCTATCACGCGCACGGGCGCCCGGGTAGGGAATAAGCCGGCTTTCAGCAAGATACGTTGCCCTTCCGGTCCCGCCAAAAAAGCCACAAAGCTCGTCGCCACGCCCATGCGGGGCTCCCGATTCAAAGCCCAGACCGGCCGTATCAAAGGATAATAGCCCGGCCGAATATAGCCCGCATGCGGCGGATAGTAATCCAAACTTCCCTGCCTCGCCACCCAAAATACCCGCACCCGCTCCAAAAAACTCAAACTCGCCGAATCTCGGGGATTACATACCCACGACGCCCCTATAAAGCCTATCGCACGAGGATTTTTCTCTACAAAATCCAGAATAGCCGGCAAACTATCCAACCGATACAGCTTAGCCTGAGGAGATTGACCAGCTAATAGGCTATCCTGCAAATACCGATACACGCTGGACCCGCCCCCCGCCTCTACAACCAACATATAGGGACTCTCTGCTCTCCTTAGCCATGCGTATAAACTATCCCATCGTAACGTAGAATCGCGCCGGTTAGGATGACCAATAACAGCTATTCCGTCCCAAGCCACCTGTACCTGCTTGGGTAAAATCTTCGCTTGGCTCAGCTCAAGACTTTCCGCTTGGGTGAGGGGACGGCACACCACCACTGCCGCAAAACTGTCTTGGAGCAGACCAGCCACCGCCTCTTCCTGTGGTAGGTACCGCACACGCACCTTCGCCCGCGGATAAGTCTGCTCAAACATCGTCACCACCTGTTCTATCGCTGGCCGCAAACTCACATCCACCCCTATTGTAACCTCGCCCTCAAAAGGACTCTCTGCCCCTCCCCTCCCCTCGCATCCCCCTATCACCACCAGCCCAATAACGCCTCTAACGAGAAGCCACCACCTTCCTCTTCTCATATCGCCGCCGAATCGCTTTGTATAAAAGGGCCGCCATATCCGCCGCCACATACATCGTTGAAAACACCCCCAGCACAAAGCCCACAGCCATCAGGAAAGAAAAGGCCTTCGTATTCTCCCCACCCACCACTAAAAGCGTCAAAAGCACCAAAACCGACGTAAAGGTCGTCAAAATCGTGCGTATCAAGACTAAGTTCAAACTCTGCGCATGAATAAGCGCAATATCTTTATCTTCTGCACCGGGGCGGCGCCGCTCTTCCCGAACCCGATCAAAAAACACCACATTGTCGTTGATTACATACCCCACTATCGTCAGGAGCGCCGCAATCGTGTCTTGATTGGCTTCCAGCGAAAACGGCAGCACATCTAAGTATCCCAAGAGTCCATACAGACCCAGCCCTATGACAACCGTAGCCGTGAGCGACAAAGCACTCCCCACCGAGTAGGCAATGCTCCTAAAGCGCAAAAGAATGTACAAAGCAATGCCCACTATCCCCATGAGAACCGACTTATAGGCCGAGCTCTGTATATCCTCGGCAATAGTGGGACCGATAAGGGCCGACCGGACAATCTCGGGCTGCGCATCCGCATAGCTCTTCTTCAGCCCTCGCAAAAGAGAACGTTCCACCGAGTCCTGCATACCGGGCTGATCGTACAAGTAACTCGTGCTAATGAGCACATCGTTTTTGGCGCCGACGCTCTTTACCACTACAGAAGCTCCTCCCATCGCTTCGGAGAGGTCCTTCTGCAGGATGTCAATGTCAGCAGGCTTAGTCAGGGCTACTTGAAACTGATACCCCCCCGTAAACTCTAGTCCCCGCTTTACGCCCAAGGTAGCCAGAATACCTGTGCTTATGACGAAAAGTCCTGCAACGATCCACCGACTCACTTTCCAATGTTTATTGAAGGGCACTCGGAAAGGCCGTCCCAAAATCCGCTCCATCCCTGCGCGCCGAAACCTCAGCCACCTACTCCATCGCGTGGAAGCGTACATCCCCTCTACTAAGAGCCGCGTGATAAGTACGCCCGTTAGGAGCGTCCCTATCACCCCAATAATGAGGGTTACGGCAAACCCCCGTATAGGCCCAATCCCAAAAATGTACAGGATGACTCCCGCCAAGAGCGTTGTCAGATTAGAGTCTACGATGGCTGAAAGAGCGTTGTTGAAGCCAGCCTCAATCGCGCCTTTCTGGCTTTTACCCATGCGAAGCTCCTCCAAAATGCGCTCGTAAATCAGGATATTCGCATCTACTGCCATCCCCAAAGTCAGAACAATCCCTGCTATGCCGGGTAGGGTTAGGACCACATTCATGGCGGCCATCACCCCAGCAATAAAGAGCAGAAGCAGGATAAGAGCTACATCCGCAACCAACCCCGCCACATCATACACCACATACATGAAGGCTATAATGAGGAAGAAAGCTAACAGCAGGGCAATAGCCCCTTGACGGATCGTTTGCTCTCCTAAGGAGGGGCCAATGATCTCTTCGGCCTCAATCCGAATGGTCGCTGGCAGGCGACCCGCCTTAAGCACATTGGCTAGGTCCTTAGCTTCCTCTATGGTGAAGTTTCCCGTGATTTGCGAGTGGCCACCCGTAATCACACTTTGTACGGTGGGATAGGTGTAGACGTAGCCATCCAGCGTGACGGCGATAGATTTACCCAGGTAGTCGGTGGTGAGACGTTTCCAGATTCGGGCGCCTTCGGGGTTCATGCGCATGGTGACCATGGGTCGGCCATCATCAGGGTTGAAGTCTTGACGAGCATCCTCAATGACTTCGCCGGTGAGGGGAGCCTGCCGATTAGGCGTGAGCTTAATAGCAATAAGCGTGAGGAGGTCGCTGCCTTCCTGTTCGGGTTTGGCTGTCCATGCAAAACCTAAGTTTTCGGGGAAAAGGAGCCGAATCTCCGGACTGCGCAGGTAGGCCATGACCTGAGCGGTGTCTGAGATTCGGGCATAACCTAAAACTGGACTATTTTCAGGCGGATTTTGAGGTGGGATCAGCACCGCAAAGAGCGGATTTTCTCGCTCAAACTTGGCTTTACGCTCTTCAGGTGAGAGGAGGCTATCGGGCTTGGAAGTGGTGTCTTTAGGGGTAGTTTTCCGTCCGGTGAGAAGCTCTTCGGTGGAAAGGATACCCTTGACTGTGGTATCCTGGGGAGTTGAGGCTGTATCTGAGGCGGTGGTGTCGGTTATGCCTTTTTGGAGGGCGGCTAACTTCTCATTCGCTCGGATAAGTAGCGGGAAGACCTCCTTGACGGTATAGGTAGGCCAGAATTCCAGCTTAGCCGTCGTACGCAAAAGACGCCGCACCCGCTCACTGTCTTTGACTCCCGGAAGCTCTAAGAGGATGCGGCCTGTCCCGGGCTGCCGCTGAATATTAGGAGAGACCACCCCAAACTGGTCTATCCGCGTGCGCAAAATACGATATGTCTGATCTACGGCGGCTTCTACCTCTTTGCGGAGCTTATCCAAAACCTCCTCATCGGAAGCATTATAAGAAAGTCCCAACTTAGGCCCTGCGAAATACTGCGCCAAACGAGTATTGGGGCTGCGGGCCTTAAGTTTTTCCGCAAAGAGGGTAATCAGATCACCTTGTCCTCCGCGATAGGCTTGTACAGCTTCCTCTAAGGCCGCATTGAAGAGCGTATCATCGGGTACCTCGCTCAGGCTGCGCAAAATACCCTCCACGCTGACTTCCAGGGTTACGTACATTCCTCCCTGCAAGTCTAAGCCTAAGGTGAAGGAGTTTTCTACGGCTCGTCGGTAGTACTTGTAGTTGTCGGGGTTTTTGAGCCATTCGCTGCGCTGTTCGGCGGGCATGCGGCTGAGTTTCGCATCTAAGCGCAAACGCTCCACCACCCAGTAGAGGTTGTACAGGACAATTAGAAAGAAGAGGCTGAGGAGCGTAATGATAAAGGTCTTATGTCTGAGCATGCAGGCGGCAAAGTTAGTACTTTACAGGGTGATGATGCGAATTTCTACGCGCCGATTTTGGGCGCGGCCTTCGGGCGTGGCATTGGAAGCGATGGGTTCGGAGGCCCCTACGCCGCGCACTCGGAGTCGCTCAGGTGCAATTCCCCGCGCTATCAAATAATTGGCCACCGCTCGCGCCCGCCCCCACGAAAGCCGCTCATTCACTACCGCCGAGCCCGTACTATCCGTATGCCCCACAATCTCTATTTGTAAAGTCGGCTTTTCACTCAGCAGCCACACCAGCCGCTCCAGCTCCACCTGACTCTCCTCCCGCAGCACCGTATCCCCCACCTCAAAAAATAATCCACTTAGCGGCACCCGCTCCCCCACCAGCATAGGAACTACCCGCAAATCCTGCGTAATCTGCCGAAACCGACCTAGCTCTCGCAAATCTATCTGCTCACTAATACTAAAATAGGCAGTCCCCACCACCACCACCGCATATAAGGTCCCCCCAGGTAGAATAATCTTATAGGCGCCACTTTCTGCATCCGAATAAGCCGTGCCTACGAGCTGTTTTTCCAAAAGGTCATAGTAGCGAATCTCCTGTCCGCCAATGGGTTTTTGGGAGCGGCTGTCTATTACTCGGCCAGAGACCAGAGCGACGGGTTTCGGCTGAAAGGCCGCGGGAAGCGTCGCCATGTAAATTTCTCGCCCGAGCCGCTCCAGCGAATCCGTACTCACAAAAAACGCCTGATCGGGCCGCAAGGCAGGCGTGCGAAAGTAATAATCATCCGCTGCTGAGTTTATTGGCGCCGGTAGGCGTACCGCCACACTCCACCGCTGCCAAGTATCATCTAATCGCCGGGCCATATAAACATCAAAACCCTCCGAATCTTTTCGCCCATTCGTAGAAAAGTACAACGTAATCCCATCCGGCGCTAAATAAGGAGTAATCTCATCGCCGGCAGTATTGATATCCGGCCCCAAAGATAACGGCTCACTCCATACCCGCTGCTCAGGATCGTAAAAACTGACATACAAATCCTCCCCCCCACGACTATCCCGCCCCCGCATAGAGAGTAATAGGGTTCGCCCGTCCCATCCCAATGAGGCCGTGAGAGCACTGCCGCTTTCGCTATAAAAATTCTTGACCTTCAGCTGCACGGGAGCTGTCCATATGGTTTCTGAGAGCCGTCGGGAAAGCCCCAGCTCGCACGGATTATGCGGATTGCGAAACTCTTTGTACACCAGCAGGTACTGTCCATCGGGGGTAATGCCGAAGGGAATATTGCCTCGGATGTCATTGATGCCGCCGCCTAAATGCTGCGGAGGACCATAGCTCCCTAAGGAATCATCCCAAAGAGAGACGAATATATCTTGAGCGCCTAACCCCACGGGGTCATCCAAGCGCCAAAAAAACAAACGCCGACCATCCGCCGAAGGTACGGGTGCACTTTCGTGCAATGGCGACGAGATTGCCGGTATCACCTGCCGCTGCGCTAGTAAAACGCCCAGCCAGAGAAGTCGCCACATAACTTAGCTCACCGTTTCAGACAATCGGGTTTCAGCCTCCAAAGCACTGGGCGCCACCCACACGCCCATCAAAATCGCCAATAACACCGCCCCTATACCCACATATACAAAAGGAAGCCCTTCCCAGTACACCGGCACTCTCTCTAAGAGATAACTTTCGGGGTCTAATCGTACCCATCCCCATTTGGCCTGCAAAAATAGGAGACCGCCCGCTAACAAGCTGCCTATCCCTACCCCTATACCTACTACCCCAATA
>JAVVHK010000109.1:0-5737 GCA_032249525.1 Bacteroidota bacterium
CGTGAAGAATTCCAATCCGTAGCGCTTGATGTAGTGGTGCAAGTGGGCTTGGAGGGGGGGATGGGATTGAAGCAGGGGGTCTTCTTCTATGAGGGTGAAGGCGGCTTCTCGGGCGGCTCTTAGAATTTCCCCATCCTCCACAATGTCGGCAATGCGGAATTCAGGCAGGCCGCTCTGCTTCGTCCCTAAAAAGTCGCCGGGGCCGCGCATCTTAAGGTCTATTTCGGAAATTTTGAAGCCATCCTGGTAGGTTTGGAGGGCCCGCAGGCGTTCTGTGGCCTGCTCCGAGACGTCCCGAGAAGCTATGAACACGGCATAAGAGGGATAGCTGCCGCGACCCACCCGCCCCCGAAGCTGATGAAGCTGCGAAAGCCCAAACCGATCCGCATGTTCCACAATCAGCACCGTGGCATTGGGTACATCTACGCCTACCTCAATAACGGTTGTACCTACCAGGATTTGGGTTTGGCCGCTTTTGAAGCGGGCCATTTCGTGCTCTTTGCGCTCGCTGCTCATTTTGCCGTGAATCATCCCGACCTTATACTGCGGAAAGGCCTTTTGGATTTCCTGGTAGCCCACTTCTACGGCTTGAAGGTCCAGCTTTTCGGACTCTTCCACTAATGGGTAGATGATGTAGGCTTGGCGGCCTTTTTGGAGTTCTTCTTGTAGGAGGCGCCAGGCTTGTGGGCGCTGGTGATAGGCGAATACGAGGGTCTTAACGGGTTGGCGGTTAGGCGGCAGCTCATCAATAATAGATACATCTACATCGCCATAGAGGGAGAGGGCGAGAGTTCGGGGAATAGGGGTAGCCGTCATGAGGAGGTTGTGGGGGCGATGGGGGTGGGCTTTTTCCCAGAGGAGCGCTCGCTGGCGAACGCCAAACTTGTGCTGTTCGTCAATGATCGTCAAGCCGAGCCGAGCATAGGTAACATTCTCTTGATAGAGGGCGTGGGTGCCGATGACGATAGGGAGTTCGTTGTTTTCCAGCCGCCTTAAGATGTCTTTGCGCTGGGCGGCTGATATTCCTCCTGTGAGGAGGCCTACGGGGATTCCCATGGGGGAGAGCCATCGCCGAAAAGATCGGGCATGCTGCTCGGCTAAGACTTCGGTGGGGGCCATGAGCGCCACTTGGTAACCATTCCCCACTACAATCAGGGCCGCAAAAAGCGCTACGATCGTTTTTCCGCTTCCTACATCGCCCTGAATGAGGCGGTTCATGGGTACGGGCTGACCTAAGTCACGGCGAATTTCTCGGATGACGCGTTTTTGGGCCTCCGTCAGCTGGAAAGGCAAATGACGATGGTAAAACTCCTCCACCAGCGGCCCCACGTGGGTAAAAGCAGGAGCCGTGTATTCGCTTTTGAGGAGGCGTTTCCGTTGGGCTAAAAGCACCTGCAAAAGGAAAAACTCTTGAAACTTGAACCGCATAGTGGCCCGTTGAGCCTCTTCCAGCGTAGTGGGGAGATGCATGGCGCGGTAGGCGTCCCTGATTTCCATAAGGTCGTAGCGCTGCCGAATAGCTGGCGGAATAGGATCGCTCAGGTCCAAATGCAGCCTTTGAAACAGCTCTTGAAAAATCATACGGAAACGTTTATGGGTCAGGCCGGCTTTGCGCAGGCCTTCGGTAAGTGGATAAACGGGATAGACGGCTAAGAGTTTTTGGATGTCGGTATCGCTTCGTAGAGGCAGAATTTCGGGGTGGGAGAGCTGAAGGGTGTTTCCTTTGTAGGTGGGTTTGCCAATGACGAGAACTTCCTGGTTTTCGGAGAACTGTTCTCTTATCCAGTGCCATTGGTGGTACCAGACGAGTTCCATCCAGGCGGTGCCATCGTAGAGGGTGGTTGTGAGGAGGGAGGCGTTTCTTTTGGGGGAGATGCGCACGCGGAAAGCGCCGAGCCTTCCTCGGAAAACCTGCTCTTGGTCTAAGAGGGCCTGCGCAATGGGGGTAATACGGCTGTAGTCTAAGTACTTGCGGGGATAGTACTCTAAGAGGTCACCGCAAGTGAAGAGTTTAGCTTCTTTTTCAAGGATTTCGGCGCGGCGAGGACCTAAGCCCTTGAGGTATTTGAGGGGGGTATGCCAGGTATAAGAAGTGCTCACGGATGCCATATCCGCAAGTAGAGGGGCTCGGCCCGCTCTACCAAACTCACCACCAAGAGATAATGCCCCGAAGGCAGGGAGGTAAAGTCTATCTTTACAGTCTCTTGGCCGTTGGGGAAGAGAGTCCAGAGGGTTTGTCCCAAAAGGTTGTGTAGCGTTATGCTTCTAAGGTGATAAGGCGGCTGAGCTTTTAGGAAAAGGTAGTCTGAGACGGGGTTGGGGTAAACTAAGAGGAGACTTTCGGGGCCGGTGTGGAGGGCGGAGGGCTCGGCCCGCAGCACAGAGATATTCTGGCGGGCGGTGTCGGTGCAGTTGTAGTTTCGGGCGACGAGGGTAACGGTGTAGAGACCGGGGGCAGTGTAAACGTAAGAGGGGTTAGTGGCGGTGCTGGTGTCATTGCCTACGCCAAAGTGCCACCAGTAGGAGGTAGCGCCCGTAGAGATGTTAGTAAAGAACACGGTACCGCCGCTTGCCAAATCTATGGGGTTGGGATTAGCGCTGAAGGCCGCCCGTAAGGTAAGCTGTGCGCAATCCCAGCGGACATCTACATATTGTACGGCTGTATCGCTGCAGAGGCCATTGCTGACGGCTAAGACGACTGGGAAGGTGCCGGCTCGGGTGTAGGTGTGGGTGGGATTGGGGATGTTGGAGACGGGGGGTGTGCCATCGCCAAAATTCCAAGTGCGAGACGTGGGGGTTGGGGTAGTAAGGTCGGTGAAGGTAAGGGGCTGTCCGACCTGCCCTGTAGCTGGTCCACTAAAGAGGGCGGTGAGAGGACTTCCTAAGGTCACCTGAATTTGGTCAGAAGCGGTGCAGCCGTTCGCATTCTGCGCGATAACGGTGTAAGTGCCACTGGTAGAGGTAGTAATCTGGCAGCCTGTCGCTGGATAAGGACTGCCATTGAGGAACCACTGGCAGGAAGTGGCGTTGGGACCTGCGTCCAGGGTAACCGTCGGCGCACATAAAGTGATATCAGGGCCGAGGTCCACAGTGAAGGTTGTATAAGTGATAGTGATGGAGTCTTGTCCTGAGCATCCCAGGCCATTGGAGACAAGGACGGCATAGGTGCCGCTTTGGGTGGCGAGGAGGGTTTGGGAGGTGGCGATGGGGACGCCGTTGAGGGTCCAGAGGTACTGGGCGCCGGGTATGCCTGCATCCAGGAGAGGTGGGGGATCGCCGGCGCAGAGCTCTCGGTCAGGACCTAAGTTGACGGGGATATTAGGGACAAGCGAGAGGTTGAAGGTGTCTCGGCCCTCACAGCCTCCGGGGTAGGAGACGATAACGACATATTGTCCAGCGCCTGTGGTGGTGTACTGGGTGGTGTTAGTGGCGACGAGGGAGCCGTTGTAGTACCAGCTGATGGTAGCGCCGGGAAGGGCTGAGATAGAGAGGGTCATAGGGGGGTCGGTTTGGCAGCGGACGGTATCGGGCGGCAAGGTGGGTTGCGGTTGGCTCACGACATAAACGGGGACGCTATCCCAGGGGGACCACCCGCAGCAGTTAGTTTGGAGGCGGAGCTTAGCCCAGTAGAGGCCGGGCGTGGAGTAGGTGATAGGAGGGGGATTTTGGGTGGTAGCAGAGGCCGGACTGCCGCCCGGAAAGCTCCACTCATAGCCGTCTGCAGTAACGGGAGTAGAAAAGGAGACAGGTGTGCCTACGCAGGTGCTGATGGTAGAAGCATTGATGACAGGTAGGGGGCTTGACTTAGTGATGAGAACAAAGTCGGTGTAAGTATAGGGGAGGCCATCTACGAGGAGGGAGAGGGTTTTAGCGCCGGTGGCGGGATAAGAGACGGTACCTGAGGAAGCTACGATAGCGGCGGGGTCTCCGCCTGTATTCCAGACAAAGTAGCTGCCGGGGGCGCTGGTGGAGAGGGTGACAGGCTGATAGGTACAAGCAGGAATATTATCAATGAGAATAGGGGGTTCTAAGGGGTTGTAGGAGTTTTGGATGATGGCTGGGTAGCTGGTGGGGGTGGTGTATTCGTAGAGGGTGGCGGCGATGCCTGGGGAGCCATTTCCGCCACGGCCGCCGTTTCCGCCACGGCCGCCGTTTCCGCCGCGGCCACCTGCCCCGCCTTCGCAGCCGGCGGCCCGCCCTCCATTGAGAAGGCGATCATTGCCGGGGAGGCCGCCTAGGCCGCCCGCTCCGCCAAGTCCCCCAGCTCCTCCCAGACCAGGAGCCCCCGGCCCTCCCGTAGAGAGCCGACAGTCTTTAAAGAGGCCATTGGGGCCATTATCCCAGAGGAACACGGCGAAGCTCCCTCCTCCGCCCGTGCCCTTAGTGCCGCCAGTACCGCGCTGGCCTCCTTCGCCGCCGCCACCACCCCCACCCCCCGGACTATTCCAGTCGTAGGTGACTCCTCCAAAGCCCGGAATGCATCCTACCGCACCGCCACCGCCACCGCCACCGCCTCCACTTCCATCCGTACCGTCGGTCCCATCCGTACCATCCTGCGGGACAAAGTAACCCCCGATAAACTGTGCAACGCCATCTTGTCCGTCTTGTCCATCCTCTCCGTCTTGTCCAGGTTGGCCGTCTTCGCCTGTATGGGCCGGATCGGTAAAGAGAGTCGGGCAGTTATTGAAGAAATTAATGACGTCGGTGGCGTTTAGGCCGTTGGTGCAGTAACAGAGGCCGGGCTTACCGGCGCCGCCGGCGCCGCCGCCAGGGCCGTTACCGTTCTGGCCATTTTGGCCGTCGGGAGCTGAAATGATGCTCGGATCGCAGAGGCTGCAAAAGACACAGTTTGTGCCGGTGCCGCGGGCGCCGCCATTGCCACCATTGCCGCCCGCACGACTGCCCCCTGACCAGCTACTGCCACCTGCACCACCTAAGTTAGTATAAGGTGGTGTAGTGGGATCACATCGCTGACAGCCTAAGCCACCAGGAGCTCCCGGCGCCCCAGCCGCCCCGTTCTGACCGGGGGTGCCATTAATACCATCACCGCCCTTACCCGCATGAATCTTACAGCGAGCCACCACATAATCCCGACATTGCCGCAAATACACCCCATAAGTAGAGATACCCGGGCCCGGCGCATCCGCCACCTCTATCTCTAAGTCTTGCAAACGAAAGCCCCTCCGCCCAATAGCCTGTATAGCCGTCAAACGAGGAGGTGCAGGCTCCACATTCGCAGCGGTGCGGATAATCTTCGTAATGGCTGTGTTGGACTTTTTCCACCCTTGCGACGGAAGATAACCCCCCTCTATAATGATGCTATCTATGGTAAGCGTGATAGGCTCGTCAATGGAGTAATTCCCCGCAGCCAATCTCAGGTAGCGAGCTTGAGGCGAAATCAGCGAGAGTCCATAGCTTAGACTGGCAGGATTAGCTCGGGTGCCGGCTGGACCACTATTGGCTCCCGTGGGAGAAATATAGATGATGCCACATTCTTGCGCCCAAGCAAGCCCAATTATCCACACGCCCCATGCCCAAAAACGCATAGCACAAATATGCGAAAAAACTCCTACTTGCTCTGGAAGGATTCGGACATGGCTGATGGTTTGGACGCCGGGTGTCGGTAGGGATACCAATTTGATGCGAAGAGTTTTTCTGGATGCGGGTCGGTGGTATTGGGTGGGGCCGGCCGGCCCCCACCCCCGCCAGGAAGAAGAACCCCCACAACCCCCCCGGC
>JAVVHK010000110.1:0-5681 GCA_032249525.1 Bacteroidota bacterium
GCCCCCCCCCCCCCGGGGGGCCGCCCCCCCCCCCCCCCGGGCGGCCCGCGGCCATCTCCTCTTCGCATTAAGAAACCCTTGGTCTCAAAATGGTATTAGGAGCTACAAAAAGCGCAGCGGCTCGGAAAGAGCGCTCCTTGCCATTTGAGGGACTTTTTAGGCCCTTCTTTGCCCCTCTCAGCCCCCCAACGGAATAGCTAACAGCGGATAAGAAAGGTGCTGCGCCACATTCTCCGTAACACTCCCAAAGAGAAACTGCGCTAACCCCTTCCGAGCATGCGTCCCCATAATCAGCAGGTCCGCCTTCTCGCTCTCCATAGCCTGCCGAAGCCCCTCCTCCACCGAAATGTCATTATACACTTTCAGCTCCCAAGGGTCATAACTGACCTCCCCTCGCAAACGCTCCACAAACTTCTGAATGGTCGGCGTATCATAAAACACATACGGCGTATTGATAACCGATAAAATCACCCGAACTCCCCCCCATGGCTTGAGAAACTCCAGCGCCTTTTGAATGACGATGAGCGACTTATCTTCAAAGACATCTACGGGGAGCAAGACCTTTTCGTAGGGTTTGTAAGTGTTTTTAGGGTGGATGGCGAGCACGGGCACCGGGCTATGACGAATCACCCGAGCGGTATTGGTCCCAAAGAGTCCCCCATGCCAAATACTTGTCGCCCCTCGCGTCCCCATTACAACGAGTCCTACCCCCGGGTACTTCTCTATATAATCCGATACCCGCCACACCGTGTAGTCTGCCAAAAGATGGGCATGAACCTCCACACCCTCTCTCTCCTCAGAACGCACATACTCACCCAAATGCTTGACAAGTTCCTCCCGGATTCGCCGATCCATTTCTACATCCACGACAGCCGAAAGGCCCCCCTGATAAGCAATGCTGGCATAGGGCCGATCATATACATGCACCACGTGAATAGCGGCTTGGTGCTTCTTGGCTATAGCCAGGGCATACCGATACGCCTGACGCGCCGTCTCGGAAAAGTCTGTAAGGTGCAGGATGGATTTCATATCAACGCGAACTTACACGAAACTCCCCACACCCGAGGGAATGGCCTTGGCAGTTTATAGCCACCTAAGGGGAGCAAGCCGTTATCTTTTTGGGTTTGGGCCGCCCTGGCAAAGAGTCTATTCTACCCTCGCACGAGAATTCGCTTGATCTCGGGAAAGCCGGCGGCTCGGAGAGCTTCGGCCAAGGCCGCCGCCCGGTAGCGGACTTCTTCTCGCACCAAAGGGTCCTTGATGACGACGGTAAGCCCATGCTTGGTCAAGCGCAGAGTTTGCGTAGCAGCGGCTATTTCTGGGCCGGCCACCCGCACCCATGCTTCCGCAATCTGCCCTTCCCGAGGAGCTTTATTAGGGAGCTGGCCCGCCCAAAACTGCCTCAGCAAATCTCCGATAGACTTAGCCATGTAGGTACTGGTAAAGGGTTTCTGCGCGTCGGGCTCCCAAAAGGCTCCTCAGCTCCTCCAAAGAGGCCTGACGCAAAGCTTCCATAGAGCCGAAGCGATTCAGGAGCTTCTCTGCCAGCACGGGGCCAATGCCCGGCACTTCCATCAGCTGCGTCCTTAGGACCGCCGAATCCCGCCTTTGACGATGAAACCCCACCGCCGTCCGATGCGCTTCATCCCGAATTGCCTGCAAAAGATGCAGCACCGGACTGCGCCGATCAATATACAGCGGCTCGGTCAACCCCGGCCGGAAAAGTTCCTCCTTCTTTTTGGCCAACGCAAAGACCGGAAGGTATCCCAATCCCAACTCCTCTAAGACCTCCTTGGCCGCTTGCAGCTGCCCTTTCCCCCCGTCAATCAAAAGCAAGTCGGGTAAAGGCAGCCCCTCCCGCACCCGCTTCTCATAGCGGCGCCGCACCACCCGCCGCATCGCCTCAAAATCATCCCCCACCCGCAAATCCTCATGCACGTAGCGCCGGTATTCGCTTCGGCGAGGCTCCCCCTCCACAAATACCACCACGCTACTTACCAGATGCGCCCCTTGAATGTGCGAGTTGTCAATACACTCTATGCGGCTGGGCAGGTGAGGAAGGTTTAGAACTTTCTGCATTTCCTCTAAGACAGAGCGGCTTTTGAGGAGCTTTTTTTCCAGGAAGCGGTGTTTTTCTTGGAGGAGGGTCCAGGCGGTGCTCCGGCACATGTGGATGAGCTTTTGCCAGGCTTCATCCGAAGGCGGGAGAAGATAAGCCCATTCGGTGCTTTCGGGCAGGGGCAGCTCCGCCGGCCATCCATCCACATAGATAGACGGAGCCAAGCGGCCCCGCTCCGCTAGAATTTGGCGCGTGATCGCCTCCAATACCTCCTCTGGCCGCTCCTCCCACTCCTTAGCCCCAAACTGCCAAACATGACTCGCCACAATCCGCCCCCCCTCTATAGCAAAATGATGCACCACCGCCACCCGCTCCCCCGATAAAATACTCACCACCTCCGCATCCCCGTAGGCTTCATCAATGACTAAGCTTTTCTGCTGGTACTCTCGCAGCTGCTCCAAGCGCTTCTTAAGCTCGTGCGCCCGCTCAAACGCTAACTCCGCTACCGCCTCCTGAATCTCTGTCTCTATGCGGTGTAAGACCTCTTCCCAGCGCCCCTCTAAGAGGGCTTGAATCTCAGCAATGGTGTCCAAATATTCCGCATGGGACTGGCGACCTATGCAGGGTGCTCTGCAAGTACCCATGTAGGCCCGCACACAAGCCCGATACCGCCCAGCTGCCACCCCCTCCGGCGTCAGCGCCAAATCACAATCCCGCACCCCATACAAACCCCGGAAAAGGTCTAACAACGTACGCACCATCCAGCCCCCCGGAAACGGCCCATAATACCGCCCCGCTAACACCTTCTGCCGTAAAAACAATAACCTCGGATACGGCTCCTCCGTAATGCATAAATACGGATAGGTCTTGCCGTCTTTGAGCAAAACATTATACCGCGGCTGGTAGCTCTTGATAAGATTATTTTCCAAGAGCAGGGCATCCCATTCGCTCTCCGTTACAATCCACTCTACATGGTGGGCACTTTGCACCAGGAGGCGGGTCTTGTAGTCGCAGCGAGGGTCTTTGATACGCTGAAAGTACGAGAGCACCCGCCGCCGCAGACTGCGTGCCTTTCCCACGTAAAGCACTTCTCCCCGTGCGCTCATGAACTTATACACCCCAGGTAGGTCGGGGAGTTTATCCGCCCAGCTTCCCAGCTCCACTAAGCAAAGATACACACCCTGCCTTGCCCCACGCACCGCCCCAGATAAGCCGCCGGACCCGTCAGAGGAGAATAGGATTAGGAAATCATGTGAGAGGTGCTAAAAAAGGGTTAACTTTGCCAGCGTATGACACGCTGGACACTACTCACAGGCTTGCGGCGCTTGGGCGTGTATGGACTACTCCTCATGGGGACGACATCTCTCTATGCCACCCACCTTATGGGGGGGGAGATAGAGCTGATTTGCGTCAATAGCGGTACCACTCCGCCCACCTATCGGATTCGGGTGCGTATCTATCGGGACTGTGAGGGGATTGAGCAGCCCTCTACCATTGTCGTACGATACCAGTCCAGCAGCTGTAATGTCAATCAGACCATCACGCTCAACCGAATCAGCGTCACGGACTTTACCCCGCTCTGTCCGGGCCAGCAAAGCGTCTGTCAAAACTCCAGCAGCCCTAATATTGGCTGGGAGGAGCACGTCTACGAGAGTAGCAACATCCAGCTCCAAGCCTGTACCGACTGGGTTATCTCCACAACCGACTGCTGTCGCAACAGCGCAATCACCACAGGCTCCGCCAATGAAGATTTTTACCTCTACATCCAGGTCAATACGCAAGCCGCCCCCTGTAATAACTCCCCGAGATATAGTAACCGCCCCGCTGCCCTCCTGTGTAATAACCAGTCCTTCTGCTTCAATCCCGGCGTTTCAGACCCAGATGGAGACAGTCTCGTGTTTAGACTCACAAACTGCCGCACCACAGGCGTCAATACTACCATTACCTACAACGGTACTTGTAACGGCACCTGCAGCGGCACGAATCCCCTACCTACCAGTGGCGGCACCTCTATCAATAGCACGAACGGCACCGTCTGCCTCACACCCAATGCCACCGCTGTCGGCCCCGTCTGCCTCCTCATAGAGGAGTACCGAGGCGGCACGAAAATCGGCGAGTATCTACGCGATATGCAAATCCAAGTGCAAAACTGCAGCGGCAATCCCCCTCAAGCCAGCGCCATCAATGGTACCCTCTTCACACAGCCGTATAACCCCAGCGACCCCGGCACCTACACCTATGTCGCCTGCGTCAATCAAAACTTCTGCTTCACTATCAACTTCAAGGATCCAGACGGTCAGCCCGTCACGGTTCTACCCCCTACGGGCCTGCCGGCCGGTGCCACCTGGAATGTTACAGGTAACAATACCACTAATGCTACGGGCCAGCTCTGCTGGACGCCCACTACCGCCGGCACCTATAACTTCACCGTTACCGTAGAGGACAACTCCTGCCCCGTCAAACGCCAAAATACCTACGGCTACACCATCCGGGTGGAGCCTCCCACCCCACCTCGGCCCATATCCTTTAACTATCAGTGCGGAGCGACCACGGTAATCGTGAATTTTGACCGCCCTGTGCGGTGCAATACCATCGCTGCGAATGGGAGCGACTTTCAGTTTACAGCGCCGGCGGGGGCTCCGAGTATTACGGGGGCGACGGGCATTGGCTGCTCGGCGCCCGGCGCCACCGCCACCACCCAAATCCAGCTCACCCTCAGCGGTACCCTCACCCCAGGTACCACCTACACCCTCCGCATCAAGACTGGCTCTGACGGCAATACCCTCTGCGGTATCTGCACTGCCGCCGGCTCCTGCCTACCGAACCCCTCCGACTTCAACATCCCCGTCCCCCCCTCTACGGGTGGCGTCTCCATCTCCCCCAGTAACCCCACCATCTGCCGAGGCCAGACTATCACCCTCACCGCTAATGCCAACCTCACCGTTACAAACTACCAATGGTACGCAAACGGAAGCTGTACCGGCACGCCCTTTGCCTCGGGCGCCGGCGTGAATCAAGTTAACGTCAGTCCCACAACGACCACGACCTATTGCGTACGGGCCACCTTTGGGGGCGGCTGCGGAGATGCCACCGCTACCACCACCGTCACCGTCAATCGCGCCCCCACCGCCTGCTTCACCGCTACTCCCAATCCCTTCTGCGCCGGCCAGTCCGTCACCCTCAACCCCTCCTGCTCCCAGTATGTGCGATCCTGTGGTGGATCATGCGTTTTCGCGTGTGATAATAACTCCGATTGTTTCTTCGTCACCTGCCAGGCAGCGGCGTGCGGGCACACCAGCATATGGCTGCTGCCTGTATCCCCCTATCTCGTGCTGCGTGGGCCGGGGTCCAGCTCGCTCGACCCCCTCACTGTCACCTTCCCAGCGCCGGGCGAGTATAGTGTGCAGTTTACGCTGTGTGAGCCTTTCCAGGGGTGCTGTCACACGGTCTCGCAGCGCTATACGGTTACTTGTGTGCTGAGCAGTGCGGATGTATCGCTTTCGGCGCAGCGGCAGGGGCGGGATGTGCGGCTCACCTGGGCTGTGAATGTGGCGGACTCCCTTCAGCGCTTCCAGATTATGCGAGCTACTCGGATGAGCCGCACTTTTGAACCGATAGCCAC
>JAVVHK010000111.1:0-5669 GCA_032249525.1 Bacteroidota bacterium
CACAAATGTCGGACCCAAAAGCCAAACTAAAATCTTATACCACCATAACCGAAATCGGCTATAACCCGTCTCTTCTCCCACATATGACCGCCAAAAATCATAATGTCGCCGCTCTTCTTCCGCAAAAGCCTGCAAAATCTCTTTTAGAGCTGGAACCCGCACTTGCGCCGCCAGCCAAGAATAAAAATGCACATTGAAAAGCTCCTCTCGCGCATACCGCCAAGCCTCTATTCGCACTATGCAAAGATAAGCCCTGATTCTGAAAAGCCCCCAACAGCCCACGCGCTTTCATTCTCCCACTTCTGCTCAGATTAGGCTACCTTTGTCTTATGCAGAAGGCGTATATCGTTGCTGCTAAGCGCACACCCATTGGAAGTTTTCATGGGAAGCTGGCGGAAGTGAAAGCCACGGATTTAGGGGCTCTTGCGCTTAAGGCGGCTCTGGAAGAGGCTCGGGTGCCAGCTGAGGCTATAGAGGAGGTCTATTTTGGGAATGTACTTTCTGCCAATTTGGGCCAGGCTCCGGCCACCCAAGTGGCGCTTAAGGCAGGGCTTCCTCCCACCGTGCCGGCCACTACTGTCAATAAAGTCTGTGCCTCGGGCCTAAAAGCCATTATGCTGGCGGCGCAAACGATTGCCTTAGGCGAAGCAGACCTGATTGCTGCAGGCGGCATGGAAAACATGAGCCAAGCGCCCTTTTATTTACCCACGCACCGAAGCGGGCAGAGATTCGGGCACGCGTCCATCGTTGATGCGATCTTGCGCGATGGCCTGGAAGATGCTTTTTGCGGGCTGACGATGGGCACTATCACAGAAACCTGTGCATCCACTTACCATCTAAGTCGCGAGATGCAGGATGCCTATGCCATAGCCTCGTATCAAAGGGCCCAGAAAGCCCAAAGAGAGGGACTCTTCGCTCGGGAAATTGTACCTGTGCAGACCAGTCAAGGCTTAGTAAGCGAAGACGAAGAGCCTGGACGAGCTCGCTTTGAGAAGATACCTACTCTCAAACCTGCTTTTAAACCCGACGGCACCATCACCGCTGCCAATGCTTCCAAAATCAACGACGGCGCTGCTGCGGTCATTGTGGCCAGCGAAAAAGCCCTTCAAACCTACAACCTCCAACCCTTAGCCCGCATCCTAAGCTGGGCCGATGCCGCCCGAGAACCCGAGTGGTTCACCATCGCCCCCACCGACGCCATCCAAAAAGCCCTCCGCAAAGCTAACCTCTCCATAGACCAAATAGATGCTTTTGAAATCAATGAGGCCTTTGCAGCTGTGGCCCTGGCTAATCAAAAACTCTTAGGCATACCCCATGAGAAGCTGAATATCTTTGGTGGAGCTGTGGCCTTAGGGCATCCCCTGGGAGCCAGCGGCGCCCGTATCGTAGTCACACTCCTGAATATTCTTGCGCATATTGGAGGGCGGTATGGCGCCATTGGCATATGTAATGGGGGCGGAGGAGCCTCAGCGCTGGTCTTAGAGCGGCTATCGTAGGGAAGATTTGTGTTTAGAAGGGGGATGAGTAAGCTCGCGGGCCTACGGGCCTTCGTAGAAAAATTAGAAGCGCACGGGGAGCTAAGGCGCATTCGCACGCCGGTAAGTCCCATTTTGGAAATTTCGGAGATCACGGACCGGGTGGTGAAGGCGGGGGGGCCGGCGCTTCTTTTTGAGGAGACGGGGACGGCGTTTCCCCTGCTTATCAATGCCTACGGTTCGGAGCGGCGCATGGCGCTGGCTCTGGGCCTCTCCATAGATCATGACTTTAACTCTCAAGGGGCATCCCTGCTGGATGCGGTCAGTGCTCGCATGGAAGCACTTTTTGGGAAGCTTCTTAGCCCAAAGGCATCCCTTTTGGAAAAGCTCCAGATGCTTCCGACATTGGCGCAGGTAGCGGGGTACCTCCCTAAGCGCCATCGGGGTAAAGCTCCCTGCCAAGAGGTAGTGTACACGGGCAATGCCGTCAATCTTTACCAGCTTCCCATTCTCCAGTGCTGGCCTGCGGATGGAGGCCGGTACATTACGCTCCCTGTGATCCATACTTACCATCCCCAGACTCGTCAGCGCAATGTAGGCATGTACCGAGTGCAAGTACTGGATAAGAAGACCACGGCTATCCATTGGCAGCTGCATAAGGTATCGCGGCGGCATTATGAGGCATGGAAGAGTATAGGCCAAAAGATGCCCGTGGCGATAGTTTTGGGAGGAGACCCGGTGTATGCGTATGTAGCTACGGCGCCTTTACCGGAAGGGGTAGATGAGTACATTCTGGCGGGTTTTTTGCGGGGTCGGCCCGTGCCGCTCGTCCCCTGCCTCACCCAGCCCATAGAAGTACCCGCAGACGCCGACATCGTGATTGAAGGATATGTAGACCCCAACGAACCCCTCGTTTTAGAAGGGCCCTTTGGAGACCACACCGGGTATTACTCCCTGCCCGATTATTATCCTGCTTTTCATGTAACGGCCATCACTCATCGCAAAGACGCCATTTATCCCGCAACCCTCGTAGGGATTCCCCCCCAAGAAGATGCCTGGATTGGGAAAGCCACCGAACGGATATTCCTTACGCCGATCCGACTCACGATGATGCCCGAAATCCACGATATGGACCTCCCTATCCACGGGGTCTTTCACAACATGGCCATTGTGAGCATTGAGAAAACCTATCCGGGTCAAGGGCTCAAGGTAGCGCATGCTTTGTGGGGGGCTGGTCAACTTATGCTTACAAAGATTGTGGTGGTGGTGGATAAGTCGGTTTCGGTGCATGATTATGAGGCGGTGGCGCGGGCGGCCTGCGCTCATGTGGATTTGCGGACGGATATTGTGTATTCGCAGGGGCCTTTGGATGTGCTGGACCATGCCTGTTCGCAGATGGCCTTCGGGGGTAAGCTGGCCATTGACGCTACGCCCAAGAGCCCCGAAGAGCGCCTTTTCCCGCCCCTGTCCTATCCCGAGCCTATACCCAACCTCCTCACCGCCGAATCACTTCGCCCCGATTTCCCAGAAATTCTCCAAGTGAATCTCCGCCTCCTTGAGCGGGGCATTCCCATATGGATAGGTAGTTTTAGAAAAACGCAAAAGCACCATGGTCGGCGTCTCGGCGAAAAGTTAGCCCACCACCCGGCTTTTCGGGGAGTTAAGGTAATACTTCTATTGGATGGAGAAATGCCTGTGGATGATCTGGGGGATGTGTTTTGGCGGTTTACCAGCAATGTAGATATGCGGCGGGATACGGCGGTGGTGGCAGACGAGGCGGGTTTATTGCACCTGGTAGTGGATGCGTCGGTGAAGAGTTTAGCGCTGGATGATTTTCAGCGGCCCTGGCCAAATGTAACCGTTATGGACGAGGCCACCATCCAAATGGTAGATGAGAAATGGCCTGCTTATGGGCTGGGGCCGTTACTTCCCTCGCCTTCTCGGAAGTATCGTTTGCTTATGCAAGGAGAGGGAGCCGTCCTCTCTGCATCGTAGCTTTGTGCCGTGCGGCCGGTCTTCAATTCGGCTCAGATGCGCCGAGCCGATGAAATCATGCAGATTGAGTACGGCTACCTGAGCATCCTGCTGATGGAAAATGCTGGGCGCCGCACCACTAAGCGCATTCTCCACTACTATCCTCAGCAGCAGCACTTTATCATCATTGCCGGCTCCGGTAATAATGGTGGGGATGGACTCGTGATTGCCCGCTACCTCTACCGCCACAAGAAGACCCTATTTATTCTTATCACTCGTCCGCCCGAAAAGCTATCGGCCCTGCCCCGCATTCAGTATGATATGCTCCAGCGGCTGGGCGTACCTGTGCATGTTCTTTCACCGGATAGTTTGCGTCTGCTTTCCGCCTTTGTAGAGCGGAGTCCGGAGAAACCTTTGGTGATAGATGCGCTGGTAGGGCTGGGGCTAGAAAAGGCTCTAAGGGAACGGGAAGCCGCCCTTATAGAACTTTTGAAGGAGCTGCGGCTGCCGGCGGTGGCAGTGGATGTACCCTCAGGGCTCAGTGGAGACACGGGTCAGGTTCTTTCGGAGCCGCTTTCATGTAGTTATACTTTTACCTTTCAGGTGCCGAAGATTTGTCATGTCGTAACGCCGGCGGCGCGCTACTGCGGAAAGGTAGAGGTATTAGATATTGGGATTTACCCTGAGGTGCTGGATCGGATTGGAGCGACGAGTTTTTTGATTGAGGGGCGGCAAGTTCAGAAACTTTTGCCTGAGCGGCCAGCGGAGGCCCACAAGGGGAGTTTTGGGCATGTTTTGGTGGTGGGGGGTTCGGAGGGAAAAGCGGGGGCCCCGGCTTTGGCGACCTTAGCGGCTTTGCGCAGTGGGGCAGGGCTTGCTACGGCCCTCATTCCGGGCAGTTGCGCCCCCGCCTTCCACCGAAAAGTCCTAAGCGGCATGAGCCTCCCCTATGGAGATGCCCACGTCAAATACCTCAACGAAATCTCCGCCCTCTGGGCCACCCCCCATATAGAAGGCAAAAAGGCCCTCGTCATAGGACCAGGTTTAGGAGCTAACGCCGATACTTACGGCTTCCTCAAGGCCTTCCTCCCCCAAGTGCAAAATCTCCCTACCGTCTTAGATGCCGATGCGCTCAACCTCTTAGCCAGCTACAAAGACTTAGCCGAAATCCTCCCTCAGACCATCATTCTTACGCCGCATCCGGGGGAAGCAGCTCGTCTTTTAGGCACTACAACGGAACGGATTCAAGCGTATCGGTTAGAGTCCGCCATGCACTTAGCGCAAAAGTATCAGGCCATTGTGATTTTGAAGGGTGCTTATCCCATTGTGGCCTCCCCCAAAGGGGAAAACTACTTTTTACCGGTAGCGGAGCCGGCTTTGGCTACGGCTGGCACCGGGGATGTGCTGGCAGGCATGATAGGGGGATTCTTAGCGCAAGGGCTATCTCCCTTATCCGCTGCTATCGTGAGCCTTTACTTGCATTATCGGACCGCTCGCTTAGCCCGAAAAAAGATAGCGGCTCCGGCCTTTACGGCCGCTACCCTACTCCGATACATGGGAATGGCCTACAAGAAGCTCGCCGGAAAGTAAGATACCCCGAGCTCCTTGGAAAGCGCAAATGCACGGGAGGTTTAGGCGAGGTAGCCTTTACGGTAGAGGGTTTTCAGCGCGCGGGTGGTGAGCTTCAATCGGACCAGACCTTTTGAATCGCCGCCCGTCCCCAAAGGAATACGCTTATATTGCAGATTGATGTCAAAGCGGCGCTTCGTGTGGCGGTTAGAGTGGGAGACTTTATAGCCGGTGCGGGGACGCCGCCCTGTAACTTCACATATCCGCGCCATGCAGCAAAGGTACAAAATCTCTTCCCCTGAAAGCCCTCTCTTACTTCGCCTCCGGTGCGCTCTTTTTCGGAGGGTCTGATGAATGAGCTAGGACCGGCGCCCTCATAGAAGGCTGAGAGTTTAGTCGGAGGAGCTTCTTTTTGGGCGGCGGCCAGCGCCCAAAGGGCGCTAGCCGCCGCTGTTAGGGCGGGCGCGCCCATCCCCCTCTTCAAACTAAGAAAGCCTTGGCCTCAAAATGGTGGTATAAGCCTTCTGAATGAAGAGAGATGTTTTGGGCGGCGGGCCCCCCAGCGGGGGGGGCCCCCCCACAACCAGGGGCCCCCCCCCCCCCCAAGCGGGCGGCGGGGCCCAAAAAAAAAACCCAAACCCCATAAGAAAA
>JAVVHK010000112.1:0-5655 GCA_032249525.1 Bacteroidota bacterium
TGTTTCCATTTTGGTCTACCCCTTCAAAGGGCGGTGCGGGCATGCCTTCTGTGAGACTCATTGGACAAAAATAAAGCTACCTTACTAATCATCAGCATCTTCATCCTCGTCGGGGGCCATCCAGTCAGCCGGGGACTCAGAGGGCGGCGGAATGTCGTCATCGGGTTCGTCGTCTTCTTCTATGACGATTTGAGACTGGCCAATCAGAAAATCCAGATCCTCGTAGGAAATGTCAGGAGGGGGTGGCGTGTAGGAGAGAGCATATTCGGCATAGAGACGACGAGGGGGGATTTTGAGATGTTTCTCGGTGATTTTTTCTATGAAGTAGCGAAGTTCGTCAGAAAATTCAAAGGGGTTTTGGATACGATTGGGCGAAGGTGTGAAGGGTGCTTTATTTTGGAAGGTGATGAGATTGCCACAGCCCAAACTGATGACGAAGGTGTAACGTTGAGTGATGAGTTTGATTTGGGGAACGAAGCATTGGGAGATGGGGATGTCCTCTTCGTCATGGGTGGGGTTCTCAAATTCCTCTTCCCAGTCGCTATTGGGAAGGCGGACTTTGACGCGTTTTTCTTCCCAGGAGGGGTCTAAGACGTTGTCAGTAGTGAGACCTGGCGCACGCTTGAGTTTAACGAGGAATATCTCCTCGCCCCGGCTCTGGGCCAGAAGAACAGCTCCAGACAGAGCAGCTAAATAAAAAACGCGCACAGGTCAAATTTACACAAATCACAAGAGTCCCAACTGAATGCGGGCGTTTTCGCTGAGGCGGCTCATGTCCCACGGGGGGTCAAAAGTTACTTCTACCTCCACACTGGTAACTCCAGGAATTTTCTCCACAGCCTTCTTGACGTCATCAGGCAAGTGCTGGGCAGCAGGGCAAAACGCAGATGTAAGCGTCATGACGATTTTGCATTGGCCTTGGGGGTTAACCTCAATGTGGTAGATAAGGCCAAGCTCGTAGATATTGACAGGGATCTCTGGATCGTAGACTTCTTGGAGTGCTCGGATAATCGCTTCTTGAAGGAGGGCAGGGTCCTGCATAGGGTTATAAGTTTTCGGTGGAGACGGGTTCTTGGAGGTTTTCGTGGAGGGCGGCGTGGAGGGTATGCCAGGAGAGGGTGGCGCACTTGACGCGCATAGGGTAGTTCCGTACAGCAGAGAAGGCCATAAGATAATCTTGGTACTTAGGGGGAATGTGGCTGAGAGAAGGGGGTTCTTCCGCTGTGAGGAGCTGGTGAAAGGCTTCATAAAGCGAATCCACCTGCGCAACAGGAAGCCCCTTGACTAAGGTGGTCATGACGGAGGCCGAGGCTTTACAAATAGCGCAGCTCTGACCCTCAAATCGGATATCGGTAATAACTTCATCCTCTACCCGCAGCGTGAGGTGTACTTGATCGCCGCAGAGGGGGTTATAACCTTCGGCATGATGGGTAGGATTGGGAAGGCGGCCATAGTTGCGGGGGTAACGGCTGTGTTCCAAGATGATTTCCTGGTAGAGGTTCTGCAGTTCAGGACTCATGACTGAGGGAGGGAAGGGGTTTATGGAAGAACTCTACGGCTGCTAGGAGGGCTTCTTGGAGGGTTTGGAGCTCTTCGGGGAGGTTGTAGAAGGCGAGGGATACTCGGGCTGTGGCGGGGACGCCCAAAATATCCATGAGGGGCTGAGCGCAGTGGTGGCCTACCCGCACGGCAATGCCCCACGAGTCTAAAAAGGTACCCAGATCATGAGGATGAATCCCCGCTATGTTGAAAGACCAAATCGGACTCTTAGGGCGAGCGGTGCCATAAAGGGTAAGACCCGGAATGCTCTTGAGAAGGTTTTCCGCTAAGTCGGTGAGGTAGGTTTCGTAGGCTTGGATGAAGTCATAGCCTACGGTTTCGGTGATATACTCTATAGCGGAGGCAAGGGCGATGGCCTCAGCGATGGCGGGGGTGCCAGCTTCAAACTTAGCGGGCGGAGGTGCATAGCGAGTTTTCTCCCAGGTTACCCGCAGAATCATATCTCCTCCTCCTTGATAGGGAGGGAGTTTTCGGCCCCAGGGCCGGCGCATATACACCACCCCAATCCCTGTAGGACCATAAAGCTTGTGCCCAGAAAAAACGAGAAAATCCACCCCCAGCCGCTGGACATCTATGCGCTCATGCACAATACTCTGACACGCATCTAAGAGAACGGGTATGTCGTGGGCTTTGGCAAAAGCTACTATCTCCTCAATGGGAGTGCGAGTGCCCAAAGCATTAGAAGTATGGGATATAGCGATGAGGCGAGTCTTTTTGGAAATGAACTTGGGAAGGGCGGAGACGTCTACGGTGCCCTCTGGCGTGAGGGGAAGGGGTTTGAGATGAATGGGCATCTCCTCTGCGATGATTTGCCAGGGAACGATGTTGGCATGGTGCTCTAAGGCGGATAGGATGATCTCGTCGCCGGGCTGAAAGTAAATGCGTCGTAGGCCCTGAGCAATGAGGTTGATACCCTCGGTGGCTCCTCGCACAAATACGATTTCTTCTAGGGAGGCGGCATTGAGGAAACGTTGGAGAGTCTCTCGGGCTTTTTCGTAGAGGGTAGTAGCTTCCTGGGAGAGCCAGTGGACACCCCGGTGGATGTTGGCATTGCGGGTGGAGAGGAAGGTGGAGAGGCGTTCAATGACGACTTTCGGTTTTTGGGCTGTGGCGGCGTTGTCAAAGTAAATGAGGGGGCGGCCCGAGGGATGAAGTTGGGTAAGAATGGGGAAGTCCTTTCGGAGGAGGCGGGCTTTTTCAATGAGGGGGGTGAGGTTCATACGGCGAGGCCGAGGTTGGTGCGGGCGTGTGCGCGTAAGGCTTCGGTGGGTAGGGTTTCCAGCGCTTCCATGAGGAAGCCTTCGGCGATGAGGGTGCGGGCAGTCGCTTCGGGAAGGCCCCGCGAACGCAAATAGAAGAGCATATCCCCTTGTAGAAAGCCGGTGGTTACGCCATGAGTGCAGCGCACATCATCGGCGAAGATTTCCAGCTGGGGCCGGCTATACACTTCGGCGCCGTTTTCCCAGAGAATGGCCTTATGGGATTGGTAAGCATTAGTTTTTTGCCCTTCCCGAGCGACGTAGATACGACCTAAGAAGATACGCCGTCCTCCCTTGAAGGCGATGGACCGAAAGAGCTGGTTGCTGTGCGTGTGGGGGGCTAAATGGGAGACCCGAATGGCTGTGTCGCACACTTCATTTTCCTGGGTGGTGTGGGCCCCATACAGAAGGCCTTCCGCGCCGGGACCCTTGAGGAGGAGTCGGCTTTCTGTCCGTACCCACCGGTATCGCCCCGGCAGGCTGTAAAAGGTGAAGCCCGCTTCTTTTTGGACGGCGCCCGAGAGAAGGAACAAAAGACTGCCTTGGGGACCTTCAGGCGCACTATGATAGAGAGTCAGTCGGGCGCCTGCTTCCAAGGCAAAGTGCACTTGCAGAAGGAGAAATGCCTCGGGATGGATAGCCGAATGCAAGACCAATTCCGCCTGTACGCCTGCGGGAACATAAATCGTGTAGAAGGTAGGCGCGGCGGCCCCCGGTGTGGGATGGCTTATGGAAAGAGCATAGAGTCCATCCTGCGGCAAGGTAGCAGCGGCGTAAGACGTACTCCCTGACAAAATCAGCTTCTCCCAGGGGGTGATCGGCGTAGGAAGACTCTCTATGGCGGGGGAGTTATCCATGGCGTGAAGCTGTGGCTTCTGGAAGGGGAGCGCATAGGGAGTTTCTGCGGAGAGTAGGGTCTGGCCCAGAGTCCAAGGCGTGCGCAGGATAGAAAGGGGCGTGTATTTCCACTCTTCGTGGAGGCTTTCTCCGGGAAAGAGGGCTGTGAGGGTATCGGGGGCTTGCGACTCTGTGAGTTTTTTCCGGAGGGTAGGTGGTAAGTTGGAGGGGTTTCCCTGCAAAAGCTTTTGGAGGTGGAGGGCTCCGGCCTCTAAGGAGAAATTAGTCGCCGTGAGGGCATTCATACTACTTGGGAGAGGAAGGGTTCGTAGCCTTTTTCTTCTAACTCGAGGGCGAGTTCGGGGCCGCCCGTGCGTACAATGCGGCCATCGGCCAAGACATGCACATAGGTAGGTATGAGGTACTGCAAGATGCGGTGGTAGTGGGTAATTACAAGGAAGGCGTTGTCTGGGCGGCGGAGGCTCATGACGGCTTCGGCGACGATGCGCAGGGCGTCAATATCCAATCCGGAGTCGGTTTCGTCGAGGATGGCGAGGCGGGGATTCAGCACGGCCATTTGGAAGATTTCGGCGCGTTTGCGCTCTCCGCCAGAAAAACCCTCATTGACGCTTCGGGTGAGGAAGGCGGGGTCTAATTTGAGGAGGGCGGCCTTTTCTCGGAGGAGGCTCATGAGCTGGGCCGTGTCTATGGGTTCTTCGCCTTTGGCAGCTCGATGCGCGTTGAGTGCGGCCCGTAAAAACTGCACCATACTCACCCCCGGTATCTCTACGGGATACTGAAAAGCTAAGAATAGGCCCGCATGGCTACGCTCTTCGGGGCTAAGCGCTAGAAGGTCTCGCCCATCAAAAAGCACTTCGCCCTCTGTCACCTCATACCCTTCTTTACCAGCTAAAACGGCCGCTAAGGTGCTTTTGCCAGCTCCATTAGGCCCCATTATGGCGTGAATCTCACCAGGCCTAATGCTAAGAGAGAGCCCCTTCAAAATGGGCTTACCTTCCACAGAAACATGTAGGTTGCGTATTTCCAGCATAGGTTTTCTGAGTTTTTTGAGGTTATCCGACGCTGCCTTCCAGACTAATGGCGAGGAGTTTGCGTGCTTCTACGGCAAACTCCAACGGCATCTGGGCTAAGACTTCTTGGCAGTAGCCATTGATGATGAGTTCTACGGCTTCCTGGGTAGGGATGCCCCGCTGATTGCAGTAAAAGAGAATCTCTTCGCCGATGCGGGAGGTTGTGGCTTCGTGTTCTACAATGGCCGTGGGGTTTTTGGTCTCAATGTAGGGGAAGGTATGGGCGCCGCACTGAGAGCCTATTAGGAGGGAATCGCATTGCGAGAAGTTGCGGGCATTTTCGGCGCTGGGGAGGACCTGGACCAGCCCGCGGTAGGTATTGTTGCTCTTTCCTGCGGAAATGCCCTTAGATACGATACGGCTGCGGGTGTTTTTGCCAATGTGGATCATTTTTGTGCCTGTGTCAGCCTGCTGGTACTTATTCGTAACGGCGACGGAGTAAAACTCCCCGACGCTATTATCGCCTTTGAGGATGACGCTGGGGTATTTCCAGGTGATGGCGGCGCCGGTTTCCAGCTGTGTCCAGGAGATTTTGGCGTTTTCGTAGGCAATGCCGCGCTTAGTAACGAAGTTGAGCACGCCGCCCCGGCCTTCCTTATCGCCCGGGTACCAGTTTTGAATGGTAGAATACTTGATGTAACTGCCTGGTAGAGCGATGAGTTCTACAACGGCGGCGTGCAGTTGATGCTCGGGGCGGGCGGGGGCCGTACAACCCTCTAAGTAACTTACATAAGACCCTTCATCGGCCACAATCAGCGTGCGCTCAAACTGCCCTGTTTTTCGGGCGTTGATGCGGAAATAAGTAGAAAGCTCCACGGGACAACGCACCCCCTTCGGAATATACACAAAGGAGCCGTCACTAAAAACGGCGGAGTTCAGCGCAGCGAAGAAGTTGTCATTGTAGGGTA
>JAVVHK010000113.1:0-5597 GCA_032249525.1 Bacteroidota bacterium
GAGCGGCCCGACAAAGTCGGGCCGCTCGCTGGGCGGCGCCGCAGGCGCCGCCCCGCCCCTACACTTCCTTGCCTTTCCCCACCTGCCAACCTACCGCAGCTTCACCCAGCGCAGATGCCGATCCGCTACCCGCACCACATATACCCCCGCTGCTAACTCCCCAGGCAGCTCTAAATTCCCCACCACCGTCTGACCCCCCCACACCACTTGACCATGCACATCTACCACTTGCACGGGCAGCCCTGCCTGAGAAGCTACCAGCCAGCTACTTCCCTGCGAAGGATTAGGCCGCAGCTCAAGGACTAAGCCTCCCTCCCCAGATATCATCGCCTCCACTACATTAGAATACAGCATCTCTTCCCCATTCGGACCTATGGCAATCACCTGATAGAGGTATAAAGTTTGAGGCAAAACGTTGTGGTCTGTCCAGCGATACTTTAGGAGAGAGCCATTTTGAGCGTATAGGTTTTGAGGGGACAGGGTAGCTATAGAACGCCAAATACCCTTTCCTTCTCGGCGCCGAATCTCATAATGACGCACACTATTCGGAGGCAATCCTTCTGCTGTGAAGAAGAGCACGATGCTTTGGGTTTGAGCCTCGGCCTGTAGTATAAGCTGCTGAGCAGGCAAAGGCAGGTTGCTTTGAGCGACGGCAAACTCGGAGAAGTCAGGTACATTCAGGCGACCGGTCTGGCTAGCTTGATCGTAAGGACTGCCTTCGCAAACTCCCTCAAAGTCAAAGACTCCACCCGAGCCCGTCGGCCGCTTCACAATCGCATAACTTACCCCCATAGCATTCGTATAACCCCTGGAAAACACCCGTAGATGGTAGGAGGAAGCGGCTCCTTGGGTGCGGTTGATGACCCAGTAACCATGGTCTAAGTTGGGCAAGGTACCAAAGGGCGCCCCACAGTCCGTCTCCACAGCACAAGAAGGCGGCGCTCCCGGCCACAAGTAAAAGGCCGCCGTAATCTCTTGCGTAGAGGGCACATTATCAAATCTCAGCTGGGCCAGCTCATATCCCCGCCCACTGGGGAAGTCCCCCACCGGTAGATAATACCAGCCGTCTATAGCCGCTGTATTGATCTTCCGACGGAGAACCCCCGAAATGTAGCTATTGAGGTTACCGATGCTTACGGCGTCGGCTGCGGGCCGCAGTACAATGGTTTCTTTGTTGTTAGTAAAGCCGTCAATCACGCCCGTATTTAGGGTTAGATTGCCATCAAGCACGAGCGGGTCATTGAGAATCAAACGTAGGCCTGGGGTACTTTGCGCCATTACGACATGATGCCATTGACCTGTTCCCCTAAAGGTGTAAAGCTGATTGGTGCTGCCAACAAAGCGGACGGTAGCTCCGGGTGCGGTGTTTAGCGTGCTGGTGGGTTGGAAGGTGGTGTGACGACAAATGTCTAACTGCCCTGTGCTTGTCAGGGTCAGACTGGCCCCATCTTCTACGGTGATGTCATGACATTGGGCTGCTCCCCGTACGTCAGAGCCGCTGATGACAGGGAAGCGTCCGCCCAATGGCGCTGTCGGAATCACTACATCCTTTGCGCAGGTGGGCACTTCGCAATCCCCCCAGTTGAAAGGTTCATACCAGTCGGTGTCTATATTGCCAGTCCATAAGCCGGCGGGCCGATTAATGGTGAGGTTGACGGTAGCGGTTCCGGTGGAATAAAAGGTGTTACAGGTGCTAGGGCCGCAGGTTTGGATGGCATTGATAAGGGTCTGGATGCTGACGGGGTAGGTACCGCTCGGCAAAGAGGGCCCCACACTAACCTGGAAGCTATACTGGATGTTTGTGCCTACTCCATGACCACCTTGGAGTCCCCATTGCAAAATCACGTTTGAGGCTGTGGAGGTAATCACGGGCTCATGCGTTGTAAAGTTACTGATGCCATTGGTGCTGCCAGTTACATAAGTAACGCCTGCGGGGAAGGTTACTCGGATGCTATCAAAGGTTGTTGTACTTCCAGGGCCCAGATTGGTAAGGCTAATGGTGTAGGTGAGGGTCTGCTGACATTCTGTAACGGTGAGGTTGGGAGCATTGATGGAGGTGTTGTAAGGCACAATGACGTCTGACAGAGCTACGATAGGCGAGGAGCTAATCTGCGATAGGGGCTGATTGCAATAGTTCCGGTACAGTAGGAAGAAGCGGATTTGTAGGCCGCTGACGTAGCTGCAGTTGGATACTACCCGGAATCGTATTTTGATGGTGCTGTGAGGTCCTGTGGCGGTAAGGCCTAAAGGGGAGGTTTGGCTGGTGAGGTTCCATACTCGGAATATGAAGAGGGTAGTAGGGTCTGGGAGAGGTTGCCAGGAGCCGCCGCTGGGATAGAGGTACTCTGCGCTTCCGGGTTCATAGGAGAGGCCTGGGGGGAGTAGCATGAAGAGCCTGGGCTGGTAGGCGGCAGACTGGCCGGCATTGCTGAGCGTAATCTCTACGGTGATGGGATCACAGAGGTTGGAAGGATTGGGGGTGATGTCTATATTGGAGAAAAGGACATTGGGTTGGGTGGGGATATACCGGAGGGTATCGTGTGGAGCGGTAGAGTAACAAGCATAGGATGCAGCAGAGGAGGGATAACCTTCGCATCGCCAGCCTGCGTAAGCAAAGAGGGTATCCAGCGTGCAGCTGCTAAAGCTGGCCCGCACTTTGAAGTACCGATCGCTGGATGCTGGCAAGTCCCCTATGGGATAAACATCCCCAATCGGCGTGATGGGAAGACTGGTATTGAGGTCTATAACCTGAGTAACCGTGAGACTACTTTGGGCAGACCTAAAGAATAGGAAGGCATTTTTGGCGGTTGTAGCATTAGAGAGGTTGGAGACTTTGATTGTCCATTCAATGGGGGTTCCTGTAACGGTTACTAAATCGGGTATGCCTTCTACTTTGAGGCGGGGGGCATCATAGATGAGGGTATAAGGCAGACTGGGATTAGTGGAAGCGGAGGCGGGGAGACGGCCTGCGAAGTTTACGGTGAAGGTAACGGTGTCTCTTTCGGGGTTACTTCGGCTTTGGCAGGAGGGGCGCAGTCGCATGTAGAGCAGGCCAAAGTACCCATCGTCGCTGGGCGTCAGAGACCCACCATGCGGTGTAAAGTGAATGAGGGTATTGAACACGAGCGGGTTGGCATTCGGGTCTACGGGGTTGGCATTCCCACTGCCAGTAGATTGGTTGATGCATCCGGGTGTGCGCTGGAAGATGAGATCGCCCGCTCCGGCATAAGACCAGCCCGTAGGGAGATTAATGACAAACTGCGCAGGCAGACTCCACTCCCGATACTCGTAAGGGAAAAGGTTATTGGTGTGGCAGTAGTTTAGGCAGCAAGGACCAATGCTGAGATAATAGTAGGCCCAGAAGGGTATGGCGCAGCCATCTTCGTCCCATGGGTCGCCGGGGATGCGCTGAAACTCCGCGGGTCCGCCCACCGTTACATACCATCCAATGAGCTCCATGGAGCCGCTTTGTACCCGACACCCATACCGCAGGCCTGAAGGATGCGGGTCCAAAAACATGTTCAGAGGGCTTGGGTCGGTAGTGGCGTAAAAGTAAGGCGTGAACACGGTGGTCTGCTGAATGCCGCCAATGTTTATCTCATAGCGGAAACGCAAGCGCACCTCTATGGAGTCGTTGTGCTCATAGCGGAAAGTAGGAGGAACTACACCTGCTGCTACCAGGGTAGAAACGCGTAAGTCTACGGCCATCCGATTGCAATCGGGATAGCCCGCGCAGAACGGAGAGGTAGTAACTGGTAGGGTGAATGTGTAAACAGGCACAGTTCCATTCTTACGGATAGTGACCTGGGCATTGAGGCCGGTGAGTAAGTCTCCCAGGTTACCGGCCTCTAAGATGACCCAGACGTTTTGCCAGAATGGGAAGGAGGTGGCCTTGATGCGGCCGCCAAAGTAGGCCTCGGCGGTGTCGGTATGCATGAGGCGGTCCAGCCGCATTTGGGCAAAGTTGTAGGTGGCGCCGCTGGGTTGGCCGTCATTATCGTGGTCGGGCAGCCCGTACGAGATGCGCTTGACCTCAAAAGTGATGAAGTCTACGCCGTCGTTGCAGGGCACGGGGCAGTTGAGCGCTACATTAAAGGTCGTCGGAATGCCCGTACAATAGCCTGGTGACGGATTGCAAGTGGTATTGGGGTTATAGCTTACGCTGGCGGTGATGGGATAAACCCCCGGGGTCCCACAAGCCGCTTGCAGAGAGATGCAGAGAGAGGCATTCTTGAAGTTGGTCCAGCCAGCAGGCCGATTAGCTGGGTCGAAAGTAATCGTGAGGGTGCTTCCTACAAGGTTTACGCTGCTGGCGGGCCAGGAGGCCGACCCGCTCACCCACTCTATAGGCGTCCCTGTATAAACAAATCCCGCTGGCAGCTGAATCGTCCAGACAACCTGGTAGTTATTCGGGTCAGAGGGACTACCGGACTCGGAGCGACCATCCGGGCTATTGATCACGATATTCCCAATCTCCGATTGCAGCGCGAAGCAATAGGAAAAAACCTGTCCATCAGATACGGTTCCGGGACCACTACCAGAAAGAGCCGATCGAGAAAGATAGCGTTCCTTAGTGTAGTCTGTCCAGTTGAAGTGGTGCGTATAGGGGGCATCACACAGGCTTTTGTAACTGACATCGCCGCCTACGCCGTGGAAATAGAAATCATATCCTGTGGAGGGGCAGGTTTGGGGGAGTTCGCAGGTGTAGAGGTTGAAGTCTATAAAGAGGGTGTCTCCGGGATTGAGGGGGCCCGCAATGTAAAGTTTTAGTTTTTTGACGACATCGGTGGCTGTGAAGCAGCCGTGTACGGTTCCGCTCTGGGCGCTGGTGATGACTCGTGGAAGGGGAGTGCCGCCAGAGCCGATCTTAAGGGTGATGGAGTTCGTGTCAATGCGGTCGTAAGTGTTGACGCCATCATACACATCGGGCGGCCAGAAGGTTACATACAGGTCTACCTCAATATCTTTTGCTGGTCCGAGGCCGATATTTTTGATGAGGAGGCGCCCATGGTTGGCATTTGCTGGAGCGTCTCCGTAACAGCTACTTTCGTGGATGTAGGAAAACCTATAGTGGTTTAGGTTTGGGGTGAGGCTGGCGAAGTCTACCCCCCCTGTTTCATTTACGGTTTGGCAGGTTTGGCTGTAGCATCCCCACGTAAGGGAGAAGTTAGAGGTGGCCGCATCACAGGAGGTAACCTCATAGGTTACGGTGAAGGTGACTGTCTCACCGGGGTCAAAGAGGTTATTTGAGCCAAATACGCTCCCGCTAAATTCCAATACTAAGTTGTGGGCTGTGTGGGTGATGACGGTACCACCCGAGGAGCTCAAGATGGTAACGCTGCTGCCAGAGGTTTCCGAATGGCGAAAGCTGGAGAGAGGAGCTGTACCTGCATTCGTAACTGTGAAGGTGCGCGTGAAGGTCTGCGGCAGGGTTGAAGCGGAAAAGTTCTGATTAGCTATGCTTAGGTATTGGAGGGAAGGTTGCGTGATAGTGTACTCGGCCGCTGAGGTATAGGAGGCGGACCCACCCCCGCTCCAAGTGAGCGTATAGGTGTTTTTAACTTCGTTGCTCTCATCGGCTAGAAATGGGATCACAT
>JAVVHK010000114.1:0-5465 GCA_032249525.1 Bacteroidota bacterium
CATTATGCCAGGGCGGAGGGATATCCCATTATCCTTGCCGGCGATGATCGCTTAGTTCAGGCCGTGGCCGATAAGACTGGTCTCTCCGAGGGCCTTACCAAAATCAGCGGCATTTACGAGCTTATTCCTCCGGAACAGCTTCTTCAGCATGTTCGTCAGCATACCGAACATCACCGCGCTCTCCTCCTACAGGCATATAAGCCCTTTCTGGAATATTCAGATCCCCAAACCCCCCAAGAAATCTGGGAGCTTTTAGAAGACACGCACTATACGGGACGGCCGATACTTTTTGTGGCAGAAGGTTATACTTTCCCGGCCAAAGATCTCCTCGGAAATAAGCGCGGGCTCCTCACCCAAGACGGCGTAGACCTGATCATTGAAAAAGTCCGGGCCCGACAAGGGGAGGTCCTTTTCTTGCCAGCTGACCAGCTTCCTTCCCCCCTCCTTTTACTCATTCCCTGAAGATGCGGGCCCTCTTAGCAGCAAACTGGAAAATGCACCTGTATCCTCACCAGGCGGAGGCGCTTCTGCGAGAGCTTAGGCAATTGGAGGTGGAGGCAGGGGCTTGGTCATTTCCTGTAGTGGTGTGCCCCTCGTATCTTTATTTGCCGATGGCAATTCAACTTTTATCAGGCACCTCGTATCAAGTGGGCGCACAAAATGGATACCCCGGTGAGTTTGGGGCGTATACGGGGGAGGTTTCTATGGCTCAGCTCAAAGCCGTAGGATGTACGCATGTGATTGTGGGGCACTCTGAGCGGCGGCAGTACTTTGAGGAAAGAGGGGAGCTTCTGCGGCAAAAGATTCAAGATGCGCAGAGGCGGGGTTTGAAAGTCATCTACTGTGTAGGAGAAACCCGACCGCAGCGCGAAACTGGGGAAACGCTATCTATTTTGGAGACGCAGCTGCGGGAAGCATTGACGGGCATAGAGGTCATTTGGGAAAATCTCATTATTGCTTACGAGCCTGTTTGGGCTATTGGCACGGGGCTAAATGCCACGCCCCAGCAAGCTCAGGAAGCCCATGCTTTTATTCGGGGCTGGCTACGGGAGAATGGCGCCTCCGCTGATAAAATCCCCATTTTGTACGGGGGGAGTATCAAGCCATCCAATGCTGAGAGCTTATTTGCGCAGCCGGATGTAGATGGTGGTTTGGTGGGGGGGGCGAGTCTGGTGGCGGCAGACTTCTGGGCGATAGCTGCCGCCCTCCAAAAAGCAAAGGGCGCTCCCGTTTGAGAGCGCCCTTTTATCATCAAGCAATGCAGGTGTGCCTTAGGGGCAGTTGGTAGATACCAATATTCCCTTGGAGAAGACCAGCTGGCAGGGAGCGCCAGTGGACCCCATGACGTTGACGGTGCGAGTGAGACCGTCCTGGCCGTTCGCGCGGAAGGCGCCTGTACCTTGGATAGCAATATAGCCGTCATTTACGAGTACACCTCGGCCTTGTTTTCCGATTATGTGGAGGGGGGCATCCGGCAGTTGGGTGCCGATCCCCAGCCAGCCATCGCCGACCCCAAAGTCAATGCTACCTAAGCGGAAGTGATTGTACATACCTGCGATATAAACGCCGGGAACGGCATTAGGCCACTGGGTGGGTGGGAGAGTGGGGTCTGGGGCTTCTATGGGACGAGCACCCGGAGGCGCGCCAGCTGGAGGGGCATTGGGCTCACGCACGATGAAACGATAGCCTTGGTAATACCGGGCGCTGAACTGGTTAGAGAGGGTGGATATAAGTTCAGGGTAGGGGCGGCCGGGATTGGAGCGGGAGCCGGGGTCGTCACCAATTTGGAAGGAGCCCGGATGCCGAGTAGAGACATACTTGCCGAGGGCTACAGCGCCTGTCTGAGTGGCTTCGCTGGCGACGCCGCAGACGAAAGTTAGGTTACCGGAGGCTCGTACATTCAACCCTGCTGCGAAGGAGGCAAAGCCTAATTGCCCGGGGTCGGCGTGATCGGTGGCGTTGGCAGTCCAGTCATCAGGTCGGGCATATATGCCCACGGCTCGGAAGGCAGCGCGTTCAGGGATCCATAGGAGGCGGGTGCCTGGCCCTGTGGGAAGGCCCGTAACAGGAGGGGCGGCAGCAGGATTGTAGTTAGGCCCTGAGACGATAAACTGTCCATTGTCTATGTAGGTCCGGCCTCGTACGGCCAGAGCGTAAAGCTGTTCGCCAGCGGCAGGAGGTGTAGGCGTTTGGAGAACCCCCGCCACAGGCAGCTGCGCTCCACTATGAAAGGCAAATACGCCTGCTCCATAGGAGGCCGAAACGCTACCTATGTACGAGGTAGCATCACCGACAGCGCCCCAAAGGCCGATAGCTCGGCCGGTGTTATTCTCGGCGCGACCCTGCACACCCACATTGGTGCCCCCGTGGTTAGGTGTTGTCCGGCTCCCTACGCCAATCAAGTAGTTCGCATCTCCGTTCGTGACTACCTCTACGCCGTGGGCCGTGGTCCCACCGCCACTTAGGGTACTATTAAAGGCATTAGCGCTAAGGTTAGCGGCGCCGTTAGCGTTTACCTCCACGATGAGGCCTCCTTCGTTACCGGCGGCCACATGAAGGCGCTTCGTAGGTGTGGGGGCAGGCGTCCCAATCCCAACATATCCATTAGCGAAAACGCGCAGACGCTCCGTGTTGTTGGTGCGGAGAACAAGGTCTACATTATCAATGGTGCCCAGGAAGTTATTGGCGGGATTAGTGCCGGAGTTCCCTAAGAGAAGCCAGGCGTTTCCGGGAGCGGAACCGATGACCCACTGGTTGAGGACTGCATCCCACTGGGGATAATCGCCGGTATTCGTGCCTCGCAGCTCCCCTAAAACCCCATTGGCATCTGCGCCAATCAGCCTGAAAGGAGGCGTAAGCGGATTCAAGGTTCTAATCCGGGCATCGCCCGCCACATCCAGCTTGTTGGTAGGGGCGGTAGTTCCAATTCCTACCTGCGCCCAAGCAAGCCCAACAGAGAGAAGGAAAGTTAGACGCTGAAAGCGGCTCACACTTCTATTCATACGCATGCGTACTTATCTGATTACGGTTACGGTTCCGGCTCGTTCCGTGTATTTGTCGTTGGAGAAGTAGCCTCTCACGACGAAGACATAAGCGTCTTCTGGGACTTCTTCACCTTTTTGGGTGCGGCCATTCCAGCGAATGGGGCCTTCGGGGCCTTGCTCACCGCGCCATATAAGTAGGCCCCATCGGTCGTAAATGCGAAGCTCCACTCGGATAAAGCCTTGATAGTAGATGAGGAACTCATCGTTGCTGCCGTCGCCATTTGGCGAAAAGACATTAGGCACGTAGATGACCCAATTCTGACGGGTGCGGGCTAAGGCGAAGTTAGGTGAGGAGAAGTTATTCCAGCCTTGGGTTTCCATGTAAGCGCTTTGGGTCATGCCGGTTTGTGGCACACCGGCGGTCCGATTGATAATAGTATTGACGGCCTGCCATTGATTGGCAGGTACCTCCCAGTGGGCTAAGGTGTCTTTATAAGTATCGTTGGCTTCGTCGTACCAGATGCGGAGATTGATGGGGTCATTGCCTTGAACCCTTTCCACGATATGGTAGAAGAACTCGTTAGCTTCTTGGATGGGGGTTTGGACGGATAGGCGGTCATATCCTTCTATGGTGGGGTCTACATTAGCAAATCGGATGTGGAAGAGGTGCGGTGCGGCACTTGGGAAGATTTCTACGGGGCGGTAACGGAAGGGACCTAACTGCCTATCGCCAACGGGGAAAAGGTAAGAAGCGCTTCGGTCGGTTCGGCGCCCTAAGCGACCGCTCCCCGTACTGCTTACGAAGCCGCTGGTTCGGGTGATGGCCCCGGGATCAGGATTTTCCACGGTCATGATGTTGGTGTTAGTCCGCAGTTCGCAATCATTCAGAACGAGGAAGTTTTGGATGCGGCCGTTGGCTCCGATCATTTCTTTGATGTCGCCGCCGTTATTGAAGAGAGCCAGACTGTTGTAGTAAGTAGGGGTGGGGCCGAAGAGCCGCTGATACCCTCCTACAAGATAAAGCCAGCCATTGCGGGGGGTTACAAAGCCATCGCCTGAGCTGGTATTGATCCAGTCCCCTGTGAGCCAAACGACTCCTCCGTCATTCTCAATGATGCCCGTACCATCCACCTGGAGGTCGCCCGGTGGAGCGCCGATGACAGCTACCGTATCCTGATTGGAGATGTAGAGGGTTTCGTTGAGGATATAGAGCTCTTGGCTATAAAGGGCCGCTACTATGCCCGCAGAGAGCCATGCTGTTTGGCTTAGTCTCATAGGTTACGGGCAAAGTTAAGCTTTTTTCTTGAATGAGACACGAAGGGGTTATTTCCGATCCAGTAGCGCCAGGGATGGAGGGCGTCGGGTCCTGCATAGGCTATGCCGATGCGAGGCCCCTGAAGGAGGAGAGGAGGGGTGTATCCATCATCTAAGATTTGAATGTAGGGGTGGGCAAGGAGGTGTTGGCCGCTCCATGAGAGGGGGATGGCGAGGGCTTGCGTGAGGTTACCTGGGCCTGTGGTAAGGCGGGGGTCGGTAGGAGGGAGTTTTCGGCGCTCCGCCATCAGAGATTGCCCCCAAAGCGGCTCACCCGAACGAATCAAAACAGCACAAGGATCGCCTTCCGGACCTGTAACTACATTCAGCAGACGATGAAGTCCGTAGTTGAGGTAGATGTACAGCGTACCGCCGACCTGATACATGGGCTCGTTGCGGCGTGTGCGGCGACCATTGTAAGCATGGCAAGCCCGATCGGTAACGCCTGCATAAGCCTCTACTTCGGTAATGCGGACTGCGGTCTCCCCTTCGGCATGACGAGTAACCAAGATTTTCCCTAAAAGACCTTGAGCTACCGTCCACACATCTCCCAGGAAAAACTCCGGCTCCACCGCCGAATACGTGCTATGGGTCTTCATAATCGCTTAGCAATTTTACAGCACTTCCTCGAGGAGAACGGAAAAGAACCGCCTTTGGGCACACGGCTTGTTCCCATGCAAAATTCATGCCTTTCTGGAGGGGTAGCCAGGGGGGATTTTGGCGTAGTTATTAGTCAGATAGGGAGCATATTTGCACAGGTACTCCTAAGCGCTGTTCTAACCAGACTTGGATTTGGCTTTTGGGAATGGCTCCTTGGTGTTGGATGCATGCCACATAGAGAGGTTTGCGGGAGGTGTCAGAAGGGGTGAGTTTGGTTATTCCTATGCCTTCAATCGTGGGAAAGAAGATACGGATTTCCCGGAGGAGGGTCTGGGGGAGGGTGTCCTGCATCTGATAGGTGCGCAAATGCTCTTTGAGGAGTCGTAGGCTGTCGGTCAGATGCTGAATCTCGGTGTAGAGGCGCTGATAGGCGGCTTCTGCTGGGGTGGAGGTCCTAAGGGATGTGGGGGAAGTGGCGCCCTGAATAATCTGAATGCTGTCTATAGGGAGTTTGTAGTTAGATAGGGCACGGCGCAGGCGTTGCTGGTCTTTTTCGGAAAGCCCTTC
>JAVVHK010000115.1:0-5272 GCA_032249525.1 Bacteroidota bacterium
GGTTTCCATTGGCATCCAGCTTGACGACATAGACATCAGCTTCTCCTGCGCCGAAGGATTCGGTATAGCCGACGATGGCATAACCGCCATCGGAGGTCTGAATGATGGAGCGGCCCTCGTCCGCGTTTTTTCCGCCGATGGTTTTGATCCATTGGAGATTTCCATCGGCGTCTAGCTTGACGACATAGACAAAACCATGGACTCCCTCGTTGGGAAAGGTGGTGGTGCCGGCGATGGCGTAGCCGCCATCGGAGGTCTGAATGAGAGAGTTGCCCCCATCATCGTTCTTTCCGCCGATAGCCTTACAGAACTGAGAGGAGGGTCCGATGGCGGGGATGGTATCAGAGGGGAGGGAAGTTTGGATGTATGCACTTTGCATGGGCAGCGTGGCGGCGACAAGAAGCGCTAAGGACAAGGGTTTTACTTAGGTTTTTCATGAGGGCGAAGGTAGGAAGAAAAGAGCCTTGTCAGCGGTGGCATTCTTTTGGATCTCTGGTGGGTGGAGGGATTTTTGAGCTGGGCGATAGAGATGAAGGCGGTATGGAGGGCTGAGCTAAGGGGTGGAGCGTGGGCCCTTTCCTTTTGCGGGGAGAAGAGGAATGCCCGAGCCGCTTTCTGTATGGGGAGAGGGGTGGTTTTTCTGGGCTGGCGGAGGGGATGAGGCCTTGTGAGGGGGGATCTGTCGTATGGGGCGGGATGGAAGGGTAAAAGGGTGTTTCAGTTGAGGGCTTCGGCGACGTGGCCGATAAGTTTTTCGGAGGGTTTGAGGGTGGTGTGGCCTGGGGTCCAGCGGGCTGGACAAACCTCACCCGGGTGCTCGCTTACATAACGATAGGCTTGGAGTTTGCGTAGGAGCTCTTGGGCGTTGCGGCCTACTTCATAGTAGGTGATTTCGGAGCCGAGGAGGCGACCTTCGGGGTTGAAGATGAAGGTTCCGCGCAGGGCGAGGCCGGTTTCTGGGTCATACACGCCTAAGAGGCGGCTTAGGGAACCCGTGGGGTCTGCGGCCATGGGATAGCGCACGCCTGCCAGAAGCTTTTCACTTTGCTGCCAGGCCAGGTGGGCGTAAGCGGTGTCCGTAGAGACTGACCACACCTCTACACCGAGCTTTTGGAGGTGCGGGTAAACTTCTGCCAGGTCTGCCAGCTCCGTAGGACACACGAAGGTGAAATCAGCCGGATAGAAGAAAAGCACCAGCCATTGGTTCTGCTTCCAGACGTCAGCGGCCCGGAGGCGTTGGATTTGGCCAGTAGCTGGCAAGTAGGCATCCAGCTCAAAGGGCTGAATCACTTCTCCGATGCGAAGTGGACGTTCCATGGCCGCAAAGGTAAGAAGTTTCTTTCAATCCAGATTGAACAAAGAAGATAGGGTAGGCGTAGGTAAAAGTCAAGGGAGGGGAATGGGTGCTTTTGGGCGGTGGGGGTGTTTTATCTTTGCGGGTTGTGGAGCGGGTGGTGGCCCAAGGGGAGCTGATAGGTCGCACGATTCAGCGGATGGCAGCGCAGATAGCGGAGTCGTTTGTGGAGGGGTCGTGGGTGCTGGTAGGCATTCAGGCGCGGGGCTATGCTTTTGCGCAGCGCCTTCAAAGGGCACTTGAGGAGCTACTGGGCCGGGCGGTGCCTTTGGGGGGGCTGGATGTAACTTTTTACCGCGATGATATTGGGCGGTCGGCCCAGCTGAAGGTGCCGCATCCTTCTCAGCTGGCGTTTTCGGTGGAGGGGGCCTCTATTTGGCTGATTGATGATGTGCTATGGACGGGGCGGACGGTGCGGGCGGCATTGGAAGCCCTGCGCGACTTGGGGCGGCCTGCCCGGGTGCGCCTGGCGGTACTTGTCGATCGTCGGGGCCACCGCGAGCTACCTATTGCGCCGGACTGCGTGGGCTACTCCATTGACACCACCCCCCAGGAAAAAGTCCTCGTACGCATAGATAACGACCCGCCTATGATTCTCGTTCGGTATGGCTAAGCGCGATCTGGTGGGCATTCGGGAGCTATCCAGCGAGACGATACACCTTCTTTATGAGCTGGCGGACCGGTTTTGGGGTGTTTTGGAGACGCCTACCCGGAAGGTCCCTGCCCTTGCGGGCAAAGCCGTGGGCCTCCTCTTTTTTGAGAGTTCTACGCGCACGCGGTGGAGTTTTGATTTAGCGGCCAAGCGGTTGGGGGCTGATACGGTGGCGTTTTCGGCGGCGGGGTCCAGCTTAGATAAAGGAGAATCGCTCTTAGATACGGCGAAAAACCTATTAGCCATGGGGTTGGACGCCGTGGTGGTGCGGCATCGGGTGGTAGGAACAGCCCACTTTTTAGCGCAGCGTTTGCCTGTGCCGGTTATCAATGCGGGCGATGGCACGCATGAGCATCCCACGCAGGCGCTGTTAGATACTTATACCTTACGGCGGCATTTTGGGCGGTTAGAGGGGCTTACGCTGACGATAGTGGGAGACCTTTTTCATAGTCGGGTGGCATTGTCGCACTTACATTTAGCGCCGAAGGTGGGACTGCATTTGCGGCTTTGTGCGCCGCCGTCTTTGGTGCCGCCGCTGTGGTACGGGCTGGGCTGGCCGATTTATCACGAGGTGGAGAAGGCGGTACGGGGAGCCGATGCGGTGTTGGTTTTACGCATGCAGCGGGAGCGGATGCAGCGGCCAGCTATCGCCTCATGGGAAGAGTATGCTCGCTTTTATCAGGTTCGGCCTGAGCATTTAGCGCCTGGACAAGTCCTTCTCCATCCGGGCCCTATCAACTGGGGCGTAGAACTGGATGGACGGCTCATGGATTGGCCCCATAATCGGATTTTAGACCAGGTGCAGGCGGGCGTAGCTATCCGTATGGCGGTGCTGTATTGGGCGCTGGGGGCCTCATGAGCGGCCCTTTCCTTTTAGTTCTGACTGGGCCTACGGGGGCCGGCAAAACCGCCCTTTCCCTCGCCCTTTACGAAAAATACGGCTGGCCCATCCTGAGTGCAGATTCTCGCCAGGTGTACCGCTACATGGATATTGGCACCAACAAGCTCCCCCAAGCGGTGCGCGCCCGGGTTCCGCATTACCTGATTGATGTGGCTTGGCCCGATGAACCTTTTAGTGTGGCGCGGTTTGTCCGGATGGCGGATGAGATTTTGCGGGGGCAGACGGGGGTTTGGCAGGTGGTAGGGGGGACGGGTTTGTACATTCAGGGTCTTTTGTGGGGGTGGGATGCTATTCCTGAGCCGCCGGCGGAAGTGCGCCGGCAGGTGCAGGAGCGCTATGAGGCTGAGGGATTGTCCGGTTTGGTGGCGTGGCTGGAAAAAGTAGACCCCCTCACGGCGCAGCGGATTGACCTAAAAAATCCTCGGCGGGTTCAGCGGGCTTTGGAGGTGTATTTGACGACGGGGCGTTCCTGGGTGTCTTTTTGGACGGGGCGTCCGCAGCAGCCACGCTATCCCCATCGGGTGGTGGTGCTATCGGCTCCGCGTCCAGTTCTCTATGAGCGGATTGCCAAGCGTACGGCCCTCCAAGTTGCTGCCGGCTGGCTGGAAGAGACGATCTTTCTCTTGGAGAAAGGTTATCGTCCCACTGACCCGGGGCTCATCACGCTGGGGTATAAGGAGTGCATCGCCGTTTTAGAGGGCCGCCTGCCCAAGGCCCAACTCACCGATCGTATTGCGCAGGCCAATCGCCACTATGCGCGGCGACAGATTACCTGGGCCAGGCATCATCCTTATGATCGGTGGGTGGAGGCAGAGGGGGTGCAGGAGCAGCTGAGAGAGGTGGAGGAGCTCATGAGTCCAATCCGAGAGGCGTAGTCAAAGGGGAGGAGCAGAGGCTTTACAGGCGGAAGGTGCGTTTGGCTTTTTTCTGGTGGGCATAGGCTGCCCGAGGGCAGAGCTGAGTTTCTATTTCAGTGCGGGGTGCGGAGGGGGAAGGGGGCACTATGGTATTTCGATCCCGACGACCAGGATGTCATCGGTCTGGCGGCCTTGGGCTTTGGCTTCTGCAAAGGCCTTCTCAAGCAGGGATTTTTGTTCGCTTAGAGAATAGCTTTGTAAAGATTGCAGGAACTCCTGCCATCCTTTATGGGCGGGGCTGCATCCTCTCTGCGTGCGACTTTAGGAGAGGGTGGGTTTTGCTTGGAGGTGAAGCGCAGAAGAGCGGTTGGGGTAAGGGGGGGCGAGGCGTCTCCACCTCTAAGCAGTTCTTTGCTCTTGGTATGAGAAATCTTTCCTACCTTTGCACGCCACTTATGCCGACGATCCAGCAGTTAGTGCGGTTGGGACGCAAGCCGAAAAAGCGCAAGAGCAAGTCTCCGGCCCTCAAGGGTTGTCCGCAGCGGCGGGGGACTTGCATCAAGGTGTATACAACCACACCGAAGAAGCCGAACTCTGCTCTGCGTAAGGTAGCGAAGGTTCGGCTCACCAGCGGATACGAGGTGATTGCGTACATTCCGGGGGAGGGACACAACTTACAGGAGCACTCGGTGGTGCTGGTTCGGGGTGGGCGGGTGAAGGACCTTCCGGGGGTGCGTTATCATATTGTGCGAGGTGCGCTGGAATGTGCTGGGGTAGAGAAGCGTCGGCAAGGGCGCTCCCTATATGGAACTAAGCGACCTAAGCAAGGCGCTGCTCAAGCCGCTTCTAAAACTCCACAAAAAGGAGGTAAAAAATGAGAAGAGGGAAGCCGGAACCGCGTGTTATTCAGCCGGACCCCAAGTTTGGCAGTGAGCTGGTTGCGCGGTTTGTAAATAAGATCATGCGAGAAGGCAAAAAGATGAAAGCTTATAAGATATTTTACACGGCGCTGGATATTATTGCTCGTAAGACGCAGCAGAATCCGCTGGATGTTTTTCAGGCGGCTGTGAATAATGCGATGCCCCTTTTAGAGGTGCGGCCCCGGCGGGTGGGTGGTGCTACATTGCAAGTGCCCGTAGAGCCCCCGCCGCATCGCCGCCTTTCCCTTTCCATGCGATGGCTCATTGAAGCCGCGCGTAATCGCCCCGAAAAAACCATGGCCGAGCGCTTAGCCAACGAACTTATCGCCGCCGCCAAAAATGAAGGCGCCGCTATCAAAAAGCGCGACGAAGTCCATCGCATGGCCGAAGCCAACAAAGCTTTTGCCCACTATAGATTCTAACCTCAACGCGTATGCCGATTGATCCGAACATACCCTTAGAGCGCTGTAGAAACATCGGAATCGCAGCGCACATTGACGCAGGAAAGACCACGACCACGGAACGTATCTTGTACTACACCGGTCTTATCCACAAGATGGGCGAAGTACACGAGGGAACCGCCACCAT
>JAVVHK010000116.1:0-5244 GCA_032249525.1 Bacteroidota bacterium
ATCCGCAAACGCAGCTCCAAGGTGGCCTGCCCAAACTCATAGGTAGGCAAACTATTTTCGGGGAAGCCCCGCAGATCCTTAGGGCCGCCCGCACGACGCAGCTCATTCTCAAAAAAACTCTCTACCCAATACCGATAGCCCATGGCCTGCGTCCAAAGGGTAAGACGTCGCCCTATCGGCCAGTAGCGCCCTAAGGTAACCTCTCCCTCCTGAAATGGACTGGATTGCGGCAAACGACTATAGTCTAAGGCGGGCAAGCCCGGATTGGGTAGATAGCCTCGCACGCCCCGGCTCCCAACAACTTCCACGAACCAGCCAGTAGAGGGACTTAGGGGATTGTCTCGGCTATCCATGCGCCAGCCCAGTCTCACCCCCCGCCGGCGATAGTCTAAGTGAGGCGGGGGCGGCCATACCCGCTGCCGATAGGGCGCCGTACTCAAAAGCCGAGAAGACGCCACCTTTACCCCCCCTAAAAATGTATGCACAGACGTAAGACGATAAGAAAACTCCACGCCCCCTTCCCGAAATAGAAAACTTGTATCCTGCCGCAAAAGATTAAAGTAGCCCTCCATGCCCACTAGCCCCCGAAAAAGGTAGGGCAGGGCCAACCTTAGGTCCAGCCGCTGGCTCCCTCCAACCAGCTGGCTGTAAGTCACTTGGAGGTTTTCCCCGAGGCGAAGGGGGCTACTGAGCTGGGCTTTCAGGTCGCCCACCAGCTGCACCTTCCCTGCTTTCAAGGGGTCCGAGGCTAAGCCCAACGCCCCCTCTATGCGACTATTTTGTTGGGGCCGCACGCGCACCTCCGCCCACGCTAACCCCGGAAAAAGCCAAAGCCGCGGCGTATCCATGACTGTCGCATACGGACTGCGAGCCAAACGCATAGGGAGCTTTTCCCAAGCCTCCCGAGAAAGAGGCCGCTTCGGCCACACCCCCGTCACCCGATAAAACGCCGAAAGCGGCGCCGGCCACCGCCCCCGAATAAACACCGTATCTAACACCACCTGCTCCCCCAAAAACACCTTCACATAACCCACACAACCCCCACCCGCATCACAATCTAACCGACTCCATTCCGCCGAAGCATACAGATACCCTGCTTTTCCCACCTCGTAAAGGGCTTCTTCAAGGAGGGCATCCAAGGCGCCCGCCCGCAGTACCTCCCCCTCCCAAGAGCACCGAAAATATCGGCCTAAGAGCTTCTCCGCCCCAGAGTCCCCCTCTACAACCAGGCGCCTAAGCCGATAGCGGGGACCTACATAGCCTTTCTCCCAGCTCGCCTGCCAAAATCCCAAAGCCACCAGAAAACTATCCACCTTCTGCCCAGTAGAGTCCCGCTGCATAAGGGCCTCAAGAGCCGCTCGCTCCCGAATTCTTAGGGCCTTAAGCTCGGAAGGACTAAAAACTTGTAGCCATATGAGGAGAAGCTCCATGGGCTATGGGCCTGTAATGACTTCCCAAGTGAAATCGGGGGAAAGCTTCCAAGCTTCTAGGACGGGCAGAAGCGGCGCCGAGAAAGCCGCCGCTGGCAAAGGCACCCCCAAAATAAAGGCCAGCGTCGGCGCAATCGCCGTAATCGGCACCGGCTCGTACCGGTCTTCCGACCGTCCCCCACCCCACCAAAATATGAGCGGCACATGCGTGTCATAAGTCCAGATGGAGCCGTGCGTAGTGCCTTTTGCGTAACCTTCGCTCTCAATAAGACCCGGTGCATACACCACCACTACATCCCCACTGCGCCCCGGGAAATAACCCGCCTGCACGCGAGACACCGGATAGTAACTGGAACCCGGCCCACTCAGCTCCTCCCGCGTATAAACCGCTACAACATCAGACCGCTGAAGAAGGTACTCCTTCAAAAGACGAGCCGCCCGACGCCGAAGCCCCAAAGTAAGCTTCGGCGAAAAATAAAAACTCTGATTGAGAAAGGCCGCAATAAACTGCACGGTATCTGGCATCTTAAAGGCTTCATGGAGGAAGGCCTCAGCACGAGCGAGCATTTCGGTCTCGGGGAATCGGCCAGCATGGAGCTTGTTTTCGGAGAGAGCCTCAGGGGTGGGGCTAACCCCATGATCCGACGTGAGAAACACCAGCACTTCCCTCGGTCGAAACCGCCGACTCAAGTAATCTAAAAAATCTGCCAACTGTTCATCCAGAACGCGGTAAAGGGCTTCCAACTCACAGCTCTCCGTGCCAAAAAGATGCCCCACCAAGTCCGGCGTAGAAAGGCTTATGCACAAAAAGTCAGGATACTTGTCCTGGCCGAGTTTTTCGTGCTGGATGGCTTCTTTGGCCAAAGCCAGGGTAAGATAGTTACCAGCGGGCGTGAGAAGAAGGTCTTTGTAGGTTGTAGGCTGATGGGGAAAAGTAGGGCGGCCCTCCCCGGATAGATGGCCCTCATAGGGACTGTCGTCGGTACAAGCTAAGCGACCGGGTAAAGTCCAGGGAATCCTTAGAAGGCTATCGGGAAGGCGCCGAGCATTGAAGCTCTCCACCCACTCGGGAAGGGCGGAGCCGTAGTAGGTGCTACTGATCCATCGGCCGTTTTCGGGGTCAAACCACAAAGCGAGATTGGCGCTACGGCCCGCAGGCAAAATAGCCGATCGGTCCTTCAGCGCAATCCCAATTACTTTACTCTGATAACGCGTCGCATACCGAAGCTCATCCGTGATGGTCGTAGACAACAGCGTACGGGGACTTCGGCGACCCGCCTCCCCAAAAGAACCCACCGGCTGAACCGTCGTGTCCAAAACACAGTAATAAGGCTTCTCTAAGGTGCGGTCCCACCAGGTATTCGCCACAATCCCATGAAAAGCCGGCGTAGCCCCCGTGTAAATGCTGGCATGCCCCGGACCCGTATAGGTAGGAAAGTAGGTGTAGTGCGCATTCCAAAAGACTACACCTTCCCGCAGGAGCCGCCCAAAGCCCCGACTTTTAGCCGGCACAAAGCGCCGCAGGTAGTCCGCGCGCATCTGATCCACCACAATACCCACCACTAAACGCGGAGGCCCATGCTGAGAAAAACCAGGCCTCCATCCAAACCCTATCAAGATAAGCCCAGTCAAAGCCCTTAGACCGAAATCCTCTAACTGCAAAGGCCTACCCCCAAATCGCATCATCCCTCAAAGATACAGGATGAGCGGAAGCTACCCGTACATTAGCCCCCAGCAAAACCTTCCCGCTTGACCAAAGCCGCTCGTGCATGGAGGAAAAGCACTGCCGGAGAAAAATCGTTATCTTTGAAGAATGGCGCGGCTTCCTCTGGATACGCTTCGCTTAGCTAAGCGCTTAGAGGAAGCGGGCTTTCCCCCCGCCCAAGCCGAAGCCCAAATCCAAGTTCTGATAGAACTGCTCACCATGCAGGAGGCCGCTACCAAAACCGACATCCAAAAACTGCGCCTCCGCACAAAAAGAGACCTCCGCCTCACCGAAGCCCAGCTCCGAAAAGAAATCCAGCAGTTAGAAGCCCAACTCCGAAAAGAAATCCAGGAAACAGAAGCTCGTCTCCGAGCGGAAATAGAGAAAGTTCAGCTCCAAATGAAGGAGATGGAGGCTCGTCTTCGGGCAGAAATTTACCGAAGCCATAACCGGATTATCTTTTGGGTCGCGGCTCTCATTGCGGCTCAAATACCCATCTTTTACCTTTTGAAGCGGCTTTTGCCATGAGACTGGCGAATATCTTTGTGGGAATGTGTTGTTTTGCAGAGTTATGCGAATTGCAGGGGCGATAGCGACGATAGCGGTAACGACGGCGATAATCTTGGGCTTTGGGCTGCCCTTACCCCGGATACCGGGGCTGGGCCTTACGGATCGCAACCTCTTCTTCCATGTGCCAATGTGGTTCGCCATGTATGTGATGATGGGGATTTCGCTCTGGTGGAGTGGACGGTATCTTTTGCAGAAGGATTGGGAAAGTGATCGGCGGGCACGAGAAGCGGCCATAGTCGCAGTGTTTTTCGGGATTTTGGGGCTTTTGACGGGCATTCTGTGGTCCCGCGTAACTTGGGCAGAGGCTTTGCCAGATTCAGACTGGCAGGCCTGGTGGGGCTGGGACCCCAAACAAACCTTCGCCTTGATAGCCCTACTCGTATATGGGGCCTACTTCTTTCTGCGGCAGGGCATTCGGGACCTTCGGCAAAAAGCCCAGCTCAGCGCCGCTTACAACGTCATGGCCGCCATCTTAGTATGGCCCCTCACTTTTCTCCTGCCGCGTTATTTAGGGGGGCTTCACCCCGGCGCAGAAGGAACACCCGCCTTTCGCAGTGAAGACATCAGCCCCTTGCACCGGCTAGTGTTTTATTTAGCGGTAGTGGGGTTTGTAGCGCTGGGCGTATGGATATGGATGCTGCGAGTGCGTCTGAGTCGTTTGGAAGAGCGGATTACCACTTCTCCAGACCTTCCCGCCGAAGCCGCTTAGGCGTGTATTTGTGCGGTCGGTAAAAGCCGCCCAGCTGGATTTCCCCTGTGGGAAGAATACGAGCCGCCTGCGGCCGCGCCCAGTGCACCTGTCCCCCCACCCCCGCCTGCAAGTAAAAACGCTGTAAATAACGTTCCAACCACACCCGCACTCCAAAAAGGATCATCAGCCGCGTATCGCTGCGCAGGTCTTTTCGGGGCCAGTAGCGCTGATGCAAGTGAAGTGCTACATAGAGGGGCCTATCGCGCCGCTCATCCGCTCTAAAGTACCCTATCCCCCCTTGCGAAACCCCTAAGGATACATACCCGGGCACAGGCGTAAAGTGCAAAAAAGTATGGTGATACCGAAGCGCCAAAGCCGGTCGAGCCCACACATGCACACCCCCAACCCCTACGCTGCCTCCCCAGTAAAAGGGCTTGGGCGCATCCAGCGGCTGACTATAAAGCCACAAACCGACGCCGCTCAGTATCCAACCGATAACGCTTCTGCTCCCGACGGCTCTCGGCATGAATCTCACCAGTCTCTGCATCAGGACGAAACTCATTATACTCCTGAAAGAGGGTCAGGTTACCATCCGCATCAAAGGTCGTCTGAATGGTGGTATGAGATTGCGAAGTTATGATTTGGGCGGCCACTTCTAACTTATCCTGCACTTGGCAGTTTTCATCTACCAGGAGAGCATAAATGGAGGGGCGAGGGCCGTCCATGACTTCAATAAGCCACACCACCGCCTTCCCATACGAAATCTGCCCCACCGGCGAAAAAATCGGCTCCGAATCCCTCCAGGCAAGCTTTTCTAAGAGCCAGGACTGAAGGTAAGGCGGAAAAGG
>JAVVHK010000117.1:0-5142 GCA_032249525.1 Bacteroidota bacterium
CGGGCTGGCCGCCGCCAAAAACATCTCTCTTCATCCAGTGACATAAGCTGGCAAGAAAGGAGGAGCTATGGGGAGTGGTTTTCCAGCTCCTTTAGCAGGGAAAGGAGCTCGGGGGTGCGCTTTTACTGGGTTATGGCGTGGGCGGCTTTTTCTGCGGCGTAGAGGGCTCCTTCGATGTAGCCCATCCAGTGGGAGCTTCGTTCGGTGCCGGCCCAATGCACCCCCGGCAGGGACTGGTAAAGGGCTTGTCCTACATAGCGCCACCCCCCAGGCCCAAAAAAACCCACATAACATCCCCCTACCCAGGGCTCTTCTGTCCAGCTTTTCTGATAGAGGTAGCGGGGTTTTTGTCCTAAGAGCTGGGCGGCTTCCCGCTCGTAAAACTCCTGGCGATCTGCGGGCTCTAAGTACAATAGCTTTCGGGCCACGGGCCCTACGGCAAAGGCCGTGATTTGTCCATAGCTCCCATCGGGCGGCGACGTGTCAAACCCCAATCGGATCGCCCCTTCTGTCCGAAGAAAGTGTCCACTCCATCCCGCCTCCCGCCAAAAAGGGCGATCATAAATAGCCACCACCTTCGTAACGGTTCCCATGGGCATACGCTGGCTCAGCTGCTGATGAATAGGCGGCAAAGCCGGCTCCCATGCTATGCGCCGAAGCAGCGCGGGCGGCACTGCCACAATAGCACCCTTAGCCCGATAACGCCGTCCCGCCGCCTCTACCTCTACCCCCTTAGCACTATAAGCCACCTTCTCCACCGGCCGCCCCACCTCATGCGAAAGCCCCTCCGCCAGCTTATCCACTAAGAGCTTCGCCCCCTTCGTAAACTTATACGCCTGCGCCCCCGTCTCCGTCTCTATGAGGGCCTCCAACGAACCCGCACTCCGAATGTAAAACAGCGTATGCCAAAAAGAAACTTCCTCTGGTTCGGCACCTAAAACGGTGGCCAAACCTATATCAAATACAGCTCGGGCTAAAGGGTGGGGAATATTTTTTTTGGCCCAGGCGGCTAAGGAAATCTCATCCCAGCCGTCGGGAATATTTTCCCACGGAGCTTGGAGGGATAGGCGTTGGGCGGCGGTTTTGAGCCTATGGATCCCCCAGCCTAAGCTAAGGAGCGCTAAGAAGGGAAGCCGAGGGATGGTTCCCTTGTAGGTGTAGGTGCGCCGCGGCGTGATGAGCCGATGCCGCCCCTGAAAGTAGGTCGGATGCAGCGGAATGTTATGCGCTTCACAGAGGGAGAGGAGGGTTTTGTGCTGGGGGCCCACCCATTGGCCACCTAAGTCTATGGGATGTCCCTCGGGGGATTCTATGGTATGCAGGCGCCCTCCTAAACGCCCCTGCGCCTCTAAGAGATGCACCTTTAGTCCCCGCTCCTGTAAGAGCCGAGCCGCATATAGCCCACTCACACCACCCCCTACTATCAGCACGTCCCATTCCATGAGAGCAAAGTTTGTTTAAACCCCCGTAAGTTCATTCGGGCTGAGGCTTTATGATTTGGGGGTGTGAGAGTTTTTCTTGGAGCTTCTGGGCGAGGGTTTGGATTTTTTCGGGGCGGGCTCGGCGCATGGCGGATCGGCGCGTAGCGGATCGGATTTGACTTTTAGGGGCGGTGGCCCAAGTCTGCCTTTGCCAGGCAACGTAAGGCTGGGCCTGGAAAGCCCTTTCTCCGTGCGGCTGCGCAAACCGATTCCAGGGGCATACGGCCTGACATATATCACACCCAAAGAGCCATTCGCCGGGGGAGGGCATGCCTTCCGACAAAGCGGGCGCCTCTATAGTCCAATACGCAATACAGCGCTCCACATGGAGCTGATAAGGCTTCAAAGCACCGGTAGGGCAAGCCTCCACGCATCGCTGACAGGTCCCACATAAGTCCCTCGCAAAGGGCGCATCCGGCGGTAAAGGTAGGTTTGTCGCCAACCCCGCAATAAAAGTATAGGAGCCCAGCTTGGGATTGAGGAGGAGGGTGTTTTTTCCAATCCAGCCCAGGCCGGCTTGCTGAGCATAGGCTTTTTCCAGGATGGGGGCGGTATCTACGAAGGGGCGCACTTCGGTTTGGGGGCCACCCTTGCGCCGAAGGTAATCCGCCAGAATTTCCAGTTTTCGCCGCAAAACATAGTGATAATCTTCTCCCCAGGCGTATTGAGCGATGGGGGGGCGCATCCGAATGCCTTGATAATAGCTTTTGAGGCAGAGGATGAGGCTCTGGGCGGAGGGGAGGAGGGTACGGGGGTCTTGTCGAAGGGCAGGGTTTTCGGTGAGGTAACGTAGGCCTGTGAGACGCCCTTCCCATAGGGCCTCCAAGTAACGTTCGTAGGCCTGCTGCAAAGGTTGAGCCGGCGTGATCCCACAGGCCTCAAAGCCCAACCCACGAGCTAAGGCTTTCACGCTTTGGGCTAAGGCCAGCATGCCTTTTTAGCTATCAAAAAGCGACGGAGCCGAGGGACGAACCCGCCCTAAATGCGCATAAGCCCGAGGTAAAGCCCGGCGCCCCCGCGGCGTGCGCTCTATGAACCCCTCCATGATAAGGTAAGGCTCATAGACTTCTTCTAAGGTCTCGGCCTCTTCGCCAATAGCCACCGCCAGCGTATGAATGCCGGTCGGCCCACCCCCAAAGCGGTCTATGAGAGTTAGCAAAAAGCGTTTGTCAATCTCTTCCAAGCCGGCAGGGTCTATTTGCATGGAGGTGAGGACTTTTTCTGCATAGGGGAGGTCAATGAGGGGTTGTTTTTCTACTTGGGCAAAGTCGCGGATACGTCGTAAGAGCCGATTGGCGTTACGGGGAGTGCCGCGGCTGCGCTGGGCGATAGCTTCTGCCGCTTCTACCGTAAGGGTGAGTCCCATAAGCCGGGCCGATCGCAAAAGGATTTGCGTTAGCTCCTCCTTGGTGTAATAATCCACATGGATGGTGATTCCAAAGCGAGCTACAAGTGGTGCCGTCAAAAGACCAATACGGGTCGTGGCTCCCACCAGGGTAAAGGGTTTGAGCCGAAGCTGAAGGGTGCGTGCATGCGGCCCACTATCCAGCACAATATCTATCCGAAAGTCCTCCATGGCGCTGTATAAAAACTCTTCCACGGAGGGATGAAGCCGATGGATTTCGTCAATGAAGAGCACATCGCCTTTTTCTAAGCGGGTGAGGATGCCAGCTAAGTCGGCGGGCCGTTGCAAAGCCGGGCCGCTGGTCATGATGAGTTGGGTGCCCATTTCGTTGGCAATGATATGGGCGAGGGTGGTTTTTCCCAGGCCGGGCGGCCCATAAAAGAGGGTATGGTCTAAGGGTTCTTGCCGATTTCGGGCGGCTTGGATGTATACGCGAAGATTGGAGAGGAAAGGCCGATTCCCGATGAATTCGTCTAATTTCTTTGGGCGGAGGGCCCGCTCTTCGGGGTCTAAGTGGGCATTCATGTGAGATTTTTCACTAAGTGATACACGGAGCTTTTGCCGCGGCGGCGCACGGTGATTTTGTCCATGAGCTGACGAATCAGGTAAATACCCAGGCCACCTGGGCGGTTGGTGTCTTTTCGCAGGAGCTGAGGGGGCATGGGATATTTGTGGAGGGCGTAGGGTGGCGCCGGATCGTAGAGGTAAATATGCAAGGTTTTCTTATCTATGCGCAGTTCTAAACGTAGTTTTTGAGAGGGGTCGCTGTGATTGCCGTGAACGATAGAGTTGGCGCAGAGCTCTTCGGTTGCGACAGTCAGTTGATTGAGGCGTATGGGATCGGAGATGTACGGGGCTAAATGCTCCTTGACGAAATGGCGGATGATGGGCAGATTATCGGGTGTGGCTGAAAAGTCCAGGATGTACTTATCCATTGGAGACGGTCATGACCTTCGTCAAGCCTAAAAGGTCTAAGATGTTGTACACCTCTGGACGGACATTGCGCAGCTCAAAGTCGATGCCCCGATGCCCGAAGTTATCCAAGCTCAAAAGCAGGATACCAGCCCCTGCGCTGGAGATGTAGGAGAGGTTTCGGCACTCAAAGGATATTTTTTTGATGTTGGGGTGGTCTTTGATGGCTTGGGAGAGCTGGTCATAAAGTTTTGGAGCGCTGAGGGAGTCTAACTCGCCGGAAAGGGTTACAGTCAATCCATCAGCGTTGGGACTGAGGCTCAGTTGAATCTCCATATGGCAAAGATAGGGATTTTATGGTTGGTATCGGACAACGATGAGGGTGCCATCGTCTCCCAGGTGGGTATCTCCTACGAAGTCTTGCACAGCTTGGAGGATATGGCTGGCGATAGCTTCGGGAGGTTCTGTCACATGCGCCTGAAATAGATGCAGGATGCGTTCCAGGCCAAATTGCTCTCCTTGGAGGTTGGTGGCTTCCGTAAAACCATCGCTAAAGAAGAGCCAGGTAGCGCCGGGAATAAGGGGGCCGGTATGTTTTTCCAGGATGCGCTTCACGAGGGTGGAGCTGGCGTTGCCTAAGACGACGCCGGCGGGCCGAAGGACTTCTACTTTCTTTTGCTGGGGATTCCAATAGAGGATTTCCGGGTTGCCGGGCCTGTACAAAGTGTAAGTGCCGGCCTCAAGGTCTATTCGCAAGTAAGTGGCGGCTATGAAGTTATTTTTATGGAAGACGCGTCGCAGGGCGTCATTCAGGCGCAGAAGCAGCTCCTCGGGAGGCAGTTTTTCGGGCCAAAGGGTATTGAGGGCGGCACGGGCCTGAGCCATCTGGTACGCCGCCGCAATCCCACTCCCCGCACAATCCGAAAGCCAAAAGTCCAGCACTTTCTCCGGAAAAACCTCCTCTATCTGATAATAATCGCCTCCGATCGTTTTATCATGCTGCTGAAAAACCACATGGTAGGAGACTTTCGGGAAGATGGGCGGTACAGGGGGAAGCAGGGCTTCGCGGGTCTCTTTGAGGAAGTCTATTTCTTTTCGGGAAAGGCGGCGCTCCTCTTGATACAACCGCCGATCTAACGCCTCTATGAAAAGAGCCGTCTGGTCCGCCAGCGTCGCTATTAGCTGCACATCACTAGCCTCAAAGCAGTCCTCCTCCGCCCCTAAAATCACTACTTGCAGCGCATCCACCGGCACCGACGAAAAAAGCCTCGTGATAGGCCGCTGAATCACAATAGCCCCCACCTCAGGAAGGCCTCTACTCAGGTGCACCAAACTCGAAAAAGT
>JAVVHK010000118.1:0-5135 GCA_032249525.1 Bacteroidota bacterium
CAAAACATCTCTCTTCATTCAAGAAGGTTTTTGATTGCAAATGGTGTTAGCTCTTTGGAAAGGGCGCAGATAGCAGGCGAGCTAAATTTTGTTGGTATAAGGGTAGGGTCTGAACAATCGTGCCTTTGCCCAGCTGCGCGTAGTATCCCCTGTACCATAAGGAGCCCCCTCGTTATCTTTGACTCATGGAAGCCTTCGCTATGGACCATATTGCTATTGCTATGGCAGACGAAGCGGCGGTTGAGAGGTGGCGTCATGCCTTCGGCCTGTCTCCTTTTCATGTAGAAGAGGTGCCTGCCCAGGGGGTGAAGGTGTATTTTTTTCAGAGCGGGGGCACTACGTTGGAAATCCTTATTCCACTTCATGCGGATTCTCCCGTGGGCCGCTTTATTGAAAGGAAAGGGGGCGGACTGCATCATCTAGCGTTTTATGTGGAGGACTTAGGAAGGGCTAAGGCGCATTTGGAGGGGCTGGGGTTTGAGGTGCTTTCTCAGGAGCCGCAGCCCGCCGCCCGAGGTAAACGCGCCTATTTTTTTCACCCTAAAAGTGCTAATGGGGTGCTCATAGAGCTGGTGAGCCGGTCGTAAGCGAGTTTTACACTCTGTTAACGCAGGTAAGCGACCTTGGGACGCTCATGCGAATTTGGGGCGTATTCCTGATTGGGCTTTGGGGGTGTGCGCCCCGAGAGCTAATTAGGATCAAGGGGAGTGATACGCTTCTTCCCGTCTCTCAAGCGCTGGCGGAGTCTTATTTAGAGAAGGCGGGGGCGCCGCTCATTAGCGTTACAGGGGGGGGAAGTGGGGTGGGGATTGCGGCCCTCTTGAATGGAGATACTGATATTGCGATGAGCTCTCGTCCTCTTAAGCTGGCTGAGCGCCTTCGCTTGCTTCTCGCCGAACGGACCCTCATAGAAGACACGGTAGCTTGGGATGTTTTAGCGGTTTGCGTGCATCCCTCTAATCCCATTTCCCATCTTTCCCGGGCCCAGCTCGTTGCCATCTACACGGGGGCTGTGACTAACTGGAAAGAGTTAGGAGGGCCCGACCTGCCGATTGTGGTCTATTCTCGGGAGTCCAGCTCCGGTACCTTTGAGTTTTTTCGGGACCATGTCTTGCAAGGAAAAGACTTTGCCCCTTCGGTGCGGTTTATTCCCGCTACGGGAACTCTGGTGCAGTCCATCGCCCAGACGCCCGGGGCTATTGGCTACCTCGGCATTGCTTACCTTACCCCTTATATCAAACCTGTGGCTATCTCCGACGAAACCCATCCCCCTACTCTCCCCGTGAAAGACCGCTCCGTCCTCTCTTCCTATCCCCTTGCCCGTCCCCTCTACTACTACTACGAAAAGAAGAACTTACCTCGCCTCACGCCCTTCCTTTCCTTTGTCCATAGTCCCGAAGGCCGAGCCGTGATTGAGAAAGTAGGGTACGTCCCATGAGAGACAAGCTGACTATAGGAGCTTTTCGGGCTAGTGCCCTAACGATTATTTTGGCGCTGGGGGGCATTATGCTCTTTTTATTTCGGGAGGGTGTGCCGGCTCTTACAAAGGAACCTTTTGAAGGACTCGTTTTTGCTGTTCATCCGCAAAATCCCGTTCGGCGGCTTTCGGCGGACGAGTGTCGGGCGCTTTTTCAGAAGAGCCTAACTTGGTCCGAAGTCGGCGGTCCTGCCGTCTCTCCCTTACCTATTCATCTGTACAACTTGGAGCTTTATGTAGGCAGTCAGGCTTCTCTGGAGAGGATCCGCTCTTTTTTAGATTCTGTGGCGCAGCTGCCGGGTATTTTGGTGGCGCTGCCGAGGGCGTGGGTTCCGGCTTCTTTGCGGCCTGTGGAGGTGAGGTGGTCGGCTTGGGAGGCGCTGTTTGGGCGGGTGCGGTGGTCGCCTACTTACGAACCCCTTCCTGAGGTCGGTATATGGCCGCTCCTATTGGGTAGCCTCTGGGTAACTTTCCTGGCCCTTCTGATTACCCTTCCCTTTGGCGTGATCATGGCTATTTATACGGCGGAGTTTTTACCGAAGGGGTTGTACTACCCAATGAAAGTCTTATGGGAGGTAGTGGCGGGACTACCTTCGGTGGTGGTGGGCTTTTGGGGATTAGTCGTGCTGGTGCCCTGGCTCCAAAAAACTTTCCACTTACATACAGGCGAAACCGCCTTAGCCGCCGCCCTCCTCTTAGGCTGGATGACAATTCCCCTCATGGCGAGCTTAGTAGAAGAAGCCCTCTCTAATGTACCGCGCCTTTTGGTAGAAGCCAGCTATGGGTTGGGCGCTACCACTTGGCAAACTATCCTGCGCGTCAAGCTTCCGGCTATTCGTTCGGCCTTACTCACGGCTACTTTGCTTTCTGCTGGTCGTATTTTGGGCGAAACGATGATTGTGCTTATTGTGAGTGGTAATGCACCTTTGCTTCCGACCTCACCTCTTTCGCCGGTGCGCACGCTGCCAGCTACCTTGGCCGCCGAGCTTGGCGAAGCTCCGGTTGGCAGCTATCACTACCACACGCTGTTCTTTTTAGGGTTGGTCCTATTCCTGCTTACTTTGGCCCTCAATATTCTCGCCTATGCCATTACACCTTCAGAAAAGACTGCCTAAGCGTTGGGGCGAAGCTATTCTCACTTTTTTCGTAGGGGCTATCAGTTGGAGCATGCTGGTAGCCTTGGCAGGGGTTGTAGGGTTTTTAGTGTACCGAGGGGGGAAAGTCCTTTCCTGGGAGTTTCTTACGACGCCGATGCGGGAGGGGATGGAGGCGGGGGGTATTGCGCCGCCGCTGGTGGGGAGTCTTTGGGTGGTGGCTTTAGCTCTGCTGGTTGGGGCCCTGCTGGGCACAGCTACAGGCGCCTACCTAAGTGAGTTTAGCTCTAAGGGGCGCTTGCATCGGCTGATAGAGATACTGGTAAATACCCTTGCGGGCATCCCTTCGGTCGTGTATGGTCTTTTTGGGCTAGCGCTTTTTGTTGTGGCGCTGGGGTGGGGGGCTTCTATCCTGTCGGGAGCGCTCACGCTTTCTCTCCTTTCCCTCCCCATTCTCATCCGAAATGCCCAGGAAGCCTTTTCAGGCGTCTCTCCCGACCTCAAACTCGCTAGCATTGGCATGGGCGCCTCCCCTGCCCAGACCTTCTGGCGAATCACCCTGCGCCTGGCTATCCCCCGCCTCATCACCGGTTATGTTTTAGCCATGGGCCGCCTCCTCGGCGAAACCGCCCCCATTCTCTTTACCGTAGCTGCTTATTACCTTCCCACCTACCCCCAAAGCCCCTTAGAACCCACCATGATGCTCCCCTATCACCTCTACGCTCTTATCACCAGCGGTACCAATGTCGCCCGCACTTATCCTATGGCTTTCGGTACCGCTCTCGTCCTTGTAGGCATTACCCTCCTCCTTACCACTATCGCCGCCATCCTCAGATTCCGTCTCAAAAAACAGCTCCATGTATAAGCTACAAGCTCAGAGCGTATCTGTCTGGTATGGTACCCACCAGGCCTTGTACGACGTTTCCCTTGCCTTAGAGCGAAATCACATTCTTGCCCTTATAGGCCCCTCTGGCTGTGGAAAATCCACCTTTCTCCGCCTCTTCAATCGCATGAATGACTTTATTCCGGGTTTTCGCCTCACGGGTAAGGTGCTCATTGACGGCGAAGACATTTATGCGCCTTCGGTGGATGCGGTGCTTTTGCGGCGCCGAGTGGGCATGGTCTTTCAGAAGCCCACACCCTTTCCATTTTCCATTTATGAAAATGTGGCTTATGGCCTACGCATCCAAAATCGTCTCCCAGAAAAGCTTATTCGGGAAAGAGTAGAGCAGGCTCTTCGGCAGGCCGCCCTCTGGGACGAAGTCAAAGACAAACTCAAAAAGTCCGCTCTTTCCCTTTCCGGAGGGCAGCAGCAGCGCCTTTGTATTGCTCGGGCCCTTGCGGTTCGCCCTTCCCTCATCCTAATGGACGAACCCACCTCCGCTTTGGACCCTATCTCCACGGCCAAGATTGAAGAGCTCTTGGCCGACCTCAAGCGCTCCTACACCATCGTTATTGTAACCCACAATATGCAGCAGGCCGCCCGCATTAGCGATTACACGGCTTTCTTCAAGGACGGCCGCCTTATAGAGTATGGGCGCACCAAAGACTTTTTTACCAATCCCCAGCATCCCGAAACTTTACGCTATATTACTGGCAGATTTGGATAACGCCTATGAGCCTTATTGAGACGGAACTACTGAAGCTGCAGGCGCGAGCGCATCAGGTGGTGACTATTTTGCAGAAGCGGCTGGAGATATTTGCGGAGGCGGTAGCGGCCGAAGACTGGCCTCGGCTCCAAGAGGTGCGCCGCTATCAGGTCGAAGCCCTCGCCCAAGACATGCGCTTAGATAGGCGATGTGCGCGGATTTTGGCTCTCCATCAGCCCGTGGCGCAGGACCTTCGGCTGGTCCTAGCTGTCTTGCGCATGCACTTCTACCTCACCGAAATCTCCGAGCGCCTGGAAGCCCTCAGCGAGCGCCTCGTTATTCACCTTCCTCACATACCCCCCGAAAAGCTCCGTCGAGTCCCCCTATCTACCCTCATCAATAACGTTCGCCAGCTGCTGGACTCCTGCTTGGAAGCCTTTTTTCAAGCCGATTCCCAGCGCGCCAAACGCATCGCCGAAGAAGACGATGCCGTCGACCGCAGCTACGAGCGCTGCATCCAAGAAATCTACACCCAAGTCACCGCTCCCCTCTCCTACGAAGAAAGTCAAGCCTGGATAGAACTCGCCATCGCCACTAAAACCTTCGAGAAAATTGCCGATTACGCCATCGGCATAGCCGATGCCTCCATCTATCATACCGAAGGCATCTATTATTGGCATCGCTCACAGGCTTTCCGAGGAAAGTCCAACCCGTAGCAGCAGGTCTATACTGCTTATTTTGGCCTCTGCAGGAAAGCTCAGCGGCATAGGAATGCCTTCTTTGGACAGAGAAACTTTCCAGCCATGCCATAGGGCTATTTCCTGAATGATGCGCCAGGCCACCTCTCCAAGGGTTTGATAGGCGTGGTCAAAGTAAATCTCTTCCAGAAGGGGTTTCCACTCTAAAAAGAATGGCGCTTTTCCGTAGAGGGTTTGAAGGACTCTAAAGTGATAAGTTTTCCAGCGGGAGTCTGGG
>JAVVHK010000119.1:0-5010 GCA_032249525.1 Bacteroidota bacterium
AAAAAACCCTTTTAATTGTGGGTGTGGTTTTGGGGGGGCGCCCCCCCGGGGGGGGGGCCCCCCGCCTCCGCTTGGGGCTGCCGCCCGCCGATGGCGGGCGGCAGCCCCACAAAACTCCCCTCCCTATTCAGAAACTCTTTGCCCCAAATCGGTATAAGCTCATAGAAGAGGCCTTAGAGGTGCTTCTGCGCTATGGAGGGAGAACAGCTCAGGATGTGAAAGGAATTGCTTACCTTTGCCGCCGCTGTGAAGAACTTACCCTTTTATAGAACGCCGATGCGGCCGCCCCAGGGCCAAGTGCGGGAATGGCTCTTAGTAGATGCGGCGGGCCAACGGCTGGGGCGCTTAGCGAGCCGTATAGCGTATTATCTACGGGGAAAGCATAGGCCCGACTTTGCACCCCAGTGGAACCTCGGAGCCGCCGTAGTCGTGATCAATGCCGACAAGGTCGTCCTCACAGGCAAAAAAGCCACTCAGAAAGTTTACATTCGGCATACGGGGTATCCGGGTGGCCAACGGCATATCCGTATTACGCAAATGCGGCCTGAAGAGGTCATCCGTCATGCCGTAAAAGGCATGCTTCCTAAAAACAAACTGCAGGCTCGTATGTTGAGAAATCTACACGTTTACGCCGGGCCATCCCATCCCCATCAAGCGCAGAATCCTAAACCCATCACGCTATGAATCCGACCTTAGCGGGATACACACATACTGTTGGGCGTCGCAAGACCTCAACAGTTCGGTTGTACATGCGGCCGGGGCAGGGGACCTTCATTGTGAATCGGCGCCCCTGGAAGGAGTACTTCCCACAGGAGATTCTACAGTTAGAGATCCTCAAGCCCTTTGAGGTGGCGGGGCTGAGCCCGGAGAAGTACGATCTGATTGCTTATGCGGATGGGGGGGGATTTCGGGGCCAGGCAGAAGCGCTAAGGCTGGCCATAGCCCGAGCCATAGCCGAAATGGATGAAACCAAACGGCCCTTCCTACGCAAAGCTGGCCTCCTCACCGTAGATAGCCGCCAAGTAGAGCGCAAGCATTACGGCCATAAGAAAGCTCGTAGAAGCTTCCAATTCTCCAAACGCTAATATGACAATCCCAACGATTGAGCAGCTTTTAGAGGCGGGTGTGCACTTAGGCCACCTGCGCAGTCAGTGGAATCCTAAGATGCGGCCTTATATTTATGGCGAGCGGGACCGCATCCATCTAATTGATGTGCTGAAGACCCGTCGGCTTTTGGAGGAGGCAGCAATAGCCGCCCGGGAAATGGCGCGGCAAGGTCGGGCTATTCTCTTTGTGGGTACCAAGAAGCAAGCCAAAGAGATCATTCGGGAAGCCGCCGAGAGTGTGGGCATGCCCTTCGTCAATGAGCGCTGGCTGGGTGGCATGCTGACCAACTACAAGACTATCCGCCGTTCTATCGTCAAGATGGAGACCATTGACCGCATGATGCGGGATGGGACTTTTGACAAGATTTCCAAACGGGAGCGACTTCAAAAGATGCGGGAGCGGGAAAAGTTGGAGCGGATATTAGGGGGGATAGCCCGCCTACCGCACTTTCCTCCGGGGATGATATATTTGGTTGACATTGTAAGGGAAGACATTGCGCTGGCGGAAGCGCGCCGGCTCAATATTCCCACCATTGCTATGGTGGATACGAATGCCGATCCTACGCTGGTAACATTCCCCATCCCAGCTAATGATGACTCCTCCCGCTCTATTGAGCTGATTACGGCCACGATAACGGCCGCTATCCAGGAGGGGTTGAATGCCCAGCGGCACGAGCAGCAGGCCCTTGCAAAGGAAGACACCCAAAGCTAAAACGGCGCCAGCCCTGCCATCGGGCTTCCGAGACTGGGGGCCCGAAGACCTGCGCAAACGGCATCGCCTCTTTGCAGTGCTCCGAGAAACCTTTGAGCGCTACGGGTACGAACCCCTCGAAACCCCCGCCGTAGAACTCCTCTCCGTCCTTACAGGAAAGTACGGCGATGAAGGGGAAAAACTCCTCTTTCGCATCCTAAACTCCGGCAACTTCTTAGAGGGAGTTCCTGAAGAGGCACGAGCCTCGAGCCAGACTCTTCTGCCCTACATCGCGGAGAAAGCCTTACGCTATGATTTGACTGTTCCCATGGCCCGCTGGGTAGCCCAAAATGCCGGTAAGCTCGTCTTTCCTTTTCGGCGCTATCAAATGCAGCCCGTATGGCGGGCGGACCGCCCCCAAAAGGGCCGCTTCCGCGAATTTTACCAATGCGATATAGACACCATCGGCGCCCGGGGCCTCATCCCCCTCTTAGAAATCTATCAGATTGCCCGTGAAGTCTTTGAGAAGCTAAACCTTACCGGATGCGTTTTTCACCTGAATCACCGCGCGCTCTTAGAGGCCTTAGCCGAAAAAGCCCAATGGCCCGGAGCCTTCTTAGACTTTTGTCGCCTTCTGGACAAAACCGACAAAATAGGCTGGGAAGCCGTGCGGGCGGCCTTACAAGAGCAGGGAGCTCAGGACTTATCGCTTTTGGACCCTGAACGGCCTCTATCCACCCAAGAAATCCAGCGTCTCCCCCTCCCCGAAGAAGTGCGGGCAGAAATCCTCGGAGCTTGGGAGCTGGTTCAAACCTATCACGACGACCCTATTCTCCGCATGCGGTGGGATAACACTCTGGCGCGGGGGCTGGACTACTACACGGGCTTTATCTACGAGGTGAAAAGACCGGGTAGCGGCGTGGGGACCATTGCGGCGGGAGGAGCTTACGCGAGTTTAGTGCAGGAGTTTGGAGGGCCAGACCTACCCGCTATGGGCTTCTCTTTTGGGGTGGAACGCATCTACGCGCTTTTGACAGACTTTGAGGCGCCAGTGGAAAAGCCTTGGCTGGTGGCCTGGACAGATGCAACCCCCCTTTATATCATGGAAGTGGTTTCTGCGATTCAAAAAGGGGGGAAAGCCGCTTTCGCCTATCCTGCTCCGAAACGGCTCTCTCAACAGTTAGAATATGCGCAGCGGCGAGGCCTCCCCTACGTCGCCATCGTCGGCCAAACCGAAGAAACCCAAAAGACCGTAACCCTCAAAAACTTATCCCATGGTACGCAGGTCTCTGTGGCTTTGGCTGAGCTGCCTCAGTGGGCTGCTCGTGTCTAACTGCCAACCTCGCCTTCCCGAACTGAAGGACATTGAGAAAAAGCAGCAGCAGGTAGCCCGCCTACAAAAAACCGAAGGCCCTACTGGCACCAACTTCTTAGAGGCGGCCTTTCAGCTGGCCCGCGCCGAAGAAAACTTCGCCCGTAAATACCCCAATCATCCCCAAACGCCCGCCCTTCTCTTAGAAGCGGCCCAGCTCTATGCAAACTACTTAGCAGACCCCCGAAAAGCCGTGTTTCTACTGGAAGCCATAGACCAGCGCTTCCGGCATCAATCTTCTCTTGCGCCCCAGGCCCTTTTCTTTCAGGCCTTCATCTATGAGAATCAGCTCAACGACACTGCCCGCGCCCGAGAAACTTATGAGCGGTTTCTTTCTTATTACCCTAACCACCGCTTAGCTGAGCAGGCCCGCCAAGCCCTCCGACTCTTAGGTAAGTCGCCCGAAGAAGTCATTCAGGAGTTTCTACAAAAACAGCCCCAGTAGGAAACTATTTAGGCTGAGCCGAGGGGGTTTTCTCTATTTTTTGGAGGTATTTTTGGCGGCGGCGTTCGGCGTCAGAAGCGAGGAGGCGGGCAGCCCAACGTTGAAGCGGCGGAAAGAGGGAGACCATGCGGGCGGCAATACTTTTGGAGCGGGGCAGAGTGATCTCCAGAGGACGGCGGCGAATAGCCCGTTCAATCGCCTTAGCTACCTCTATCGGTTCCAAGAGCCCCCCCGCAGATAGCGTAAAGACACTCTCTGGCTTAGGTAGCTCATCCAAAATCAGCGGCGTGCGCACAGGACCCGGACATATGACCGTTACATGCACGCCGTACGGACGAAGCTCTTCCGCCAGCGCCAGGCTCAGCCCTCGCACCCCAAACTTCGTAGCTGAATACCCCGCAATCCCCGGTATCGCCGCTACTCCCGCTAGCGAAGCCATATTGATAATATGGCCTTGCCGCCGAGCCTTGAAGATTTCTCCATATACCTTGCACCCGTAAGCTAAACCCAAGAGGTTTATTCGGAGCTGAGCCTCAAAAACCTCTATGGGTTGGTCCACAAACCATCCCGCCCGCATAATGCCTGCAAGCTGGATAAGAATGTCTATGTCGGGGTGATTTTGAGCCACAGCTTGCCAAGCAGCGTAGGAGGTTACATCCAAAGCGGTCAGGTGGAGGTTCGGATGGGGATGGGGGAAGGCAGCCTGCAGCCTTTCTAAGGAGGCATCCGTAACGATAAGGGTGTGATGAGCAGCGAGGAGACGTTCCACAGTAGCTTGCCCGATGCCCCCTGCGGCTCCTGTAAGGAGAATCTTAGGCATAAGCCAGACGGGGCTGGGACTGCCGAATGAGCTTACGCAAAAGGCGGTAGTATTCGTGCCAGTCCACCTCTAAGAGGTGGCGGGGGGAATGCGCATAGCGGCGCTGGTGCTCTTGCCAATAACGGGCGGCTTCGGCCTCTGCATGCTCAGGCAGGCGATAAGAACCCAAAATGAAGTGCGCAATCAGCTGGCCCTGGAGTTCGGAGAGATTCCACAGGCAGCCATTAGGCTGGATAAGGCCCACGAAAGTGAGGGTGGGTTCATCCAGGTGGAAGATATGCAGGTAGAGGCGATTTAGGCGGTTTTCGGTGGGGGCCAGATGAGCGGGTAGAAAGGGAAAGGCTATCTCATACCCTGTGGCCCAGATAAGGGTGTCGTACTCGCCGTAAGTACCGTCGGTAAAATAAACTTTTTGGCCGTCCAGGTGGTGGATACCGGGACGGAGTCGGACTTTGCCGTGACGGATGTGGTAAAGAAGCTCACTATTGACCAGCGGGTGGGTGTAAAAGATGGGGTGGTCCGGTTTGGGCATGCCGTAGCGGGTGGGCGAGCCCGTCAGAAAGCGCACAGTCAAGC
>JAVVHK010000120.1:0-4930 GCA_032249525.1 Bacteroidota bacterium
ACTCCTTGCAAAGGCCTATCCTATGGCACTGGCAGCCCCTCGCCCCCACACTACCCTCACCCCCCCTACATCGGCGGACTATGCTTCCACCGATTATGCGTCCAAAGCCAATTGGCAGGGTCCCGCCGAAGGCTAGCCTCCAAATGCTCCACATACAAACGGGTCAGCGCCTCCGCAGAAAGCGCTCGCGGCTCATCAGAAAGAAGAACAGGATAAGCCGCATACTGATGCCGCTCCAAACGACGAATCTCCACAAAAAGAACCCGATAGTTCCCCAAGTGCGCAGCCCGGCTCAAACCCCCATGCCAGGCCGTGAGCCGATTCAAAAATGGCAGCCATACCGCCCGCTCCAAATCACTGGGGCTCTGATCCGCCATTAGAATTAGCGTATGTGTGGTAGTGCGCATCCGAGCCAACCGTAACCCCATCTGCCCCTGCGGTAACATGTGGCTCCCATACCGCCCCCGCATCCGCAAAAAAAGCGTATCAAATACTACATCCTTAAGCGGAAGATACACGCAGAGAATAGGCGCCGCGGTGTCTTTTCTAACAATCCAGCCGCCCCACTCCCAATTAAACTGATGTCCCATGGCTACAATCACCGACTTTCCCCGAGCATGAGCCTCGTGAAAAAGCGATAGATTCTTGATCTCAAAGCGCTCCCGCACCGCTTCCCAATCCTGCGCATACATGAAGCTCACTTCCATCATCCAGTCCGCAAAAAGCTGGTAGAAATCTTTTTCTATGGCTTTGCGGGCGGTAGGACTTTTTTCGGGAAAAGCCTGAGCAAGGTGTTTTTCTACCAGCGAACGGCGATACTCCATAGTCTGATAGAAGAGCTTGTACAAGATGCCGCTAATCCGGTCTAAGTTCTTCCAGGAGATGCGGCCAAAACGGTCCAAAGCCCAATCTAAGACCCGGTAGAAAAGGGTTTGGAGGCTCTTCACAAGGTACAAAGATGCGGCGTACTTTTGGGCAGATGTGTCGGATTGGGGGTTATTGGAATTGGGGGCGGCGAATAGGTGAGGAGGATTTAGGGCGGCGTTTAGCTGTCATGGCCGCAGCCCAGGCACATGGCGGACCTGATGATGAGGGATTCTGGATAGAGCCAGAACAAGGCATAGGCTTTGCTCATCGGCGGCTCTCTATTTTGGATTTGTCCGCAGCAGGGCACCAACCCATGATGCGCGGCCGCTTTGTGATTACTTACAATGGCGAGGTCTATAACTTTCGGGAGATACGAGGGCTTCTGGAAAGGGAGGGCGTATCTTTCACTACGCAGACCGATACGGAGGTCCTCCTCATGGGGTGGGCGGCGTGGGGGCCGGAGTTTCTTCCTAAGGCCCGGGGTATGTGGGCCTTTGGTCTGTGGGATGGGGAGGCTCTCTGGTTAGTGCGAGACCGCTTCGGCGTAAAACCCCTCTATTATACAGCCGGCCCCGACTGGATAGCTTTTGCTTCCGAACTGGGGGCCCTCCTACGCCTGCCAGAAGTGTGCCGCCAAGTTACGCCCGAGCGCATTGCTGCTTATCTTGCGTATGGGTTTATCCCGGGGGGGCGAACCCTCTATGCTGACATCAGCCAGGTGCCGCCCGGTCACTATGTTCGCATTACCCCCAATCGCCTGGAAACGAAGCCCTGGTGGTCGCCCCGCCCGTACTTCTTTGCTGCGAAGAGCGGGCCGCCTCCTACACTGGAAGAGGCAGAAGAAACACTGACCGAGGCTTTCCGGTACCGACTGGTTTCGGATGTGCCGGTGGGGTTGTTTCTGAGCGGGGGGGTGGACTCGAGCCTCGTGGCGACCCTCCTGAGTAAGAAAGCCGGCGCCGCGCTTACAGCCTTTACACTGGGCTTTCAGGAGCCCCAATGGGACGAAGCGCCCTGGGCCCAAAAAATCGCTTCCTTTCTTGGACTCCCTCATATTGTGCATTACATCACCGAGGCCGAAGTTCTGGCCGAAGTAGAAAAGCTCCCCGCCTTATACGGGCAGCCCTTTGGGGATTCCTCCGCCTTGGCAGTGTATAAGATTGCCCAGGTCGCCCGCCGGGAGGTCAAAGTCGTCCTCTCGGCAGATGGGGGAGATGAGCTTTTTGGTGGGTATGTCCGGTATACCCTCACCGCCCGACAGAACTGGCGCTGGAGGCTTATCCAGCTTCTCAAGAAATCGCCTGCCCTGGCAAAACTCCTCCTCCAAGTCTATAAGCTTTTACCGGACTCTTTTCGTCATCATACTAACTTAGCTGGCAAGCTCTACAAACTTCTGCATCTTCGCCTGGCGGACTATGGGGATTTTCTGCAGGTTTTTCCGCAGATAGCCCTGACGGAGATTATAGAGGGGCTTTCGGTGGAGGGACTTTTACCGTATTTAGAAGAGGCGATTCCGGTGGGTTGGGATCACCCAGAGGCGCGAATGTATGCGGATACACGGGTGTATCTCGTAGAAGACATATTGCGCAAAGTGGATAGAGCCACGATGGCCGTGGCCTTAGAGGCTCGTGAGCCTTTTTTAGATGAGGCGATTTTGGCTTTACGGGCGCGCCTTAGCCCCCGCGACTTTATTGAAGGTCGGACTACCAAGCGCTTCTTGAAGAGAATTTTAGCTCGGTATCTGCCAGCAGAGCTGTGGGATCGCCCCAAACAAGGTTTTTCTCCGCCCATCCCGGCCTGGCTGCGCGGCCCTCTCCATGATCGCCTGCGCTATTACTTAGAAAGCGCTCACAGCCCCCTTCGACACCACCCCATCCGCCTGGAGAAAATACACCCGTACTACAAAGACTTTGTCAAAGGTGAGGATGGTCTGGCTGGCTTTTTATGGAATGTGTTTGTTTTTGGCCTTTGGGCCGAATGGCTCACTGCCATATCTCCAATAACCGATAGTCCACCCCCGGCCATAAGTGCTCCGGCTTAGGACCAGCATATTTCTTTAGCCACTCCGGAAGTCGCACCTGCTCCTCCGGATACGCCCGTACCAGCCACGCGATCTGCCGCTTGCGCACCAGCTTCTCAATCTGAATCGCCTTCGTCTCCTGCGGCGAAAGCCACTTCGGCTCCAACACCATACCTTCTACACCCCCAAAGCCCTCTATGCCCGGCAAACCCTTAATGTAACGACGTTTTTGACTCTTGCCCTTAGCCGGCTGAGGCACCAACACCTGTATCTGATATAATGCCCAAACCTTTCGTTTCTCTATTCGGGGCTTTTTGAGGCGACGGCCCTTCTTGTCATGGAAGTGCGCAAAGTGATACACCCGCCATCCCATTTTATAGCCTATGACAGGCACACGCCCATAGGCTTCCGTATTGACCCATTCTCCAATGGAGACGCCGCTGTAAGCACTCTGCACCTCACAATGCTTGCGGTGATTGGTGAAGAGATAGCGAAGATCGTAAGCGAAACGTTCGGTCTGGGTCATGACGCCACGCCGCTGCTCATCGCAGGGGACCGTGTAGCTTTTGGGCGAGCGGTGCGCAATGGAGGGAGGCGCACATCCAGCGCGTTGATACGCCTGCGGATGAGAAACTGCAGGGGCATCGCAGGCGCTTCTTTGGTGCTTCTGCGAGTGGCGCAAAGCGGGCAGACGACAGGCAGCTACTTGCATGCTCTGACGATGACGGATCGGAGAAGGCTCACAAGCAGCCCCTTGGTGCCTCTGAGAATGACGCAAAGTGGGCGGAAGACATGTAGCTACTTGCACGCTCTGGCGATGACGGATGGGAGAAGGCTCACAAGCGGCCCCTTGGTGCTTCTGAGAATGACGCATTAAGGGAGGAAGGCAGCTCTGGATAGCCGTCCATTTCTCTGTAGGGTGGGAAATCGGTGGAGGTTCACAGGGCCTTTGGTGGGTAGTACGATGGCTGGGCTTAGGGAGAGCGTAGAGCTCCCTTTGAGGCGTCTTGCGGTGACGAGGAGGAGAAAAGCTTAGATTAAATCGTTCGCTGGTCCGGCGATGTTTAGTTTGAGGAGCCTGATAGGCCCATCGCTCGGGATATGGTTTATGACGGGGAGAGGAGGGCTGATAATGGTGCTTCTCAGCTAAATGGCGATGAGCCGGAATCGGGAGCGGAAGAACCCACTTTTCGGGCTTTCTGGGTTGATGGCGGGGGCTTATCAAAGGAGGGCGATAAGACTCCGCCCGCAGCTTATGCGCATGTGCAGTGGAAGGAGGTTTTTGGCGTTCGGCCCGAGCTAAGATGCGCGAGCGCCTTTTATCGGAACGTAGCGCAAACTGCTCAGCGCGGTTTTTATGGGAGGGGGAGGGCAAGGTAGGCTGATATTTCTCGGCCCGAAAGGTGATGCGTCTGGAAGGGCGGGCGGCCCGCAAACGTTGGCGTTCAGCCCGAGCGGAATGACGTACCGACGGCGCATACGGCGTAAACGCTTCTGCCCGCTCCAAGACTTTATGGCGGGGAGATGGCGGCGAAAAACGATACCTTTCCGCTCGCAGACGCGGCTTCGGACGACCAAACCGATCTACCCGCGCCTCCGCCTGCCGCTGCACACGCCGCCGGGGCGTTCGCTCCTTCACCCGCATCCGCTCCGCACACTCCGGCCCCGTACAACGCGGCGGCGCCTTTAAGTCCTGACCCACCACCCACATCCCACCCCCCAAAAGACCTATCACCCAGAAACGAAGACTCATCCGCCACAATATTAAGCACTCCCACTCAGCGCCTGTACGCAAATTATTCACAAAAGGCCGCTATATTTGGTTTATGCATCACCTCCTAAGAAAATCGGAGCAAACTCCCCCCTCAACTCATTCCCAAGGCCAACCCCCATCCATTTCCCGGATATCCACGGCACACAACTACTTACACCTTGCCCTCAAAGCCGCCTGGCTCTTAGCGGCCTTCTCCCTGCTGGGAAGCTGTAAAAAGAAAGATTCCCCTCCCCCAGAAGGCTATCGCCAAGCCATGCGAAACTTCGTAA
>JAVVHK010000121.1:0-4897 GCA_032249525.1 Bacteroidota bacterium
GGGGGGGGGTTTAAACATTTTGGGGCCTACGTTTTTGTTTTGGTGTGGGGGGTCGGGCCGCCCCCCCCCCGGGGGGCCCCCCGCCTTTGGGGGGGGGCCCGCCGCACAAAAAGTGGCATTAGCCTCCTAAGATCTGGATGAGGCTTCGGAGCCCTTCGCCAAAGGCTGCAAACACGATGCCCCAAAGTACCATAGCTATAGTTAGTCGCCAAGCCAAAACCCCTCGCGGCGTACGAAATGCCAGAGCAATAGCTGTCCCAATAGGCGGACTGAGAATCGGCGGTGTAAGCAGCGCTACCCCCCACAGCCCATACCGCTCCCAAAAACGCACCCAGCGCGGCGAGAGCGGCTTCGGCGGACGCCCCCGCAGCTTACTAATCCATCCCCGAACCGCATCCCCTAAGTAAGTGAAAAACACACTTCCTCCAATCCCCCCCGCCGTCGTGCATAAAAACTGCTCCCAAAAAGAAAGCCCCTTCGCTAAGCTCATGGCTACCCCCACCATGAATTTCACCCCGCTCACCAGGAAGATGGTCAGATACAGCAGAATCCGACCCCATTCCTCAGCCATGGTGAAGGGGGCCGTAAGCGAGGTCTCCTGCATCGCCTAAACCGGGTACAATATAACCTTTGGCAGTAAGCTCTTTATCCACGGCTCCCACGATGAGGTGCGCTTGAGGGAGGTGCTTCTGAAGGCGAGTAACACCATACTCCGACGCAATGAGGGCCAAGATAAACAGAGCCTTCGGTTGTCCCCGAAAGCGCAAAGCCTCCCACGCCGTCAAAATGCTGGTAGCCGTTGCCAGCATCGGGTCCACCAGCACAGCCACGCGGTTGGTCAAGGGGGGCACAGCCAAATAATCTACCTGCACGGTAATATCTCGGTTGGTGAGCTCCGTTCGGTATGCCGCCACATACCCCACCTCAGCAAAGTCAAATGCTTCTAAAACGCCTTGTAGGAGGGCATTTCCCGCTCGGAGGATGCTAATGAGCACGGGCGGCTCCGATAAGACATGCACCTTAGCTTCTGCCAGCGGTGTGGTGATGGTTACTTCCTGATAAGCAAGGTGTTTGCTTAGTTCGTAGCCCAGTAGGAAACCCGCTCGCTGAAGGTTCCACCGAAAGCGATGCCGATCCCGCTGTAGCTTTTGATTGCGGAGTTCGGCCAGTATTTGCGAGAAGAGCGAGGGCGTTTCGCTTAGCACTTGGATAGGCACTCGGCGAAGTTATGAAGAAAGCCACCTTAGTAGGGGCGTTATTAGAAAGAGGCGATGTTCCCAGAGGGGTCTAAACTGCCAGAAGAAGCGCTCAATGGAAGGGATGACGGAGCCCATGAAGTCAAAGGTTTTGCCGGCTTGGGTAGCTTTTTGGATGAGGGTAGCGAGGAGTTTGGTGCCGGCTTGGGGGTGGCTATGGGGGTGGTGGGCGCTGGCAAAGTACCAGACTCGCTTTTGCCCCCATAAGAAGAAACCCACGGCGTGGGGCGGTTCTCCTACGGCCAAAATTTCCCATGGGAAAGGGCCTTGGACCAGAGCTTCCATTTGGCGGCGAAACTTCGGATGGATGCCTTTCGGCGCATGAGTGTGCCAGAAAGCCAGGGCCTTTTCGGCGGGGATGGGCCAGACGGGGAGAGCTTCGGCTTGTCGGAGCTTTCGGCGCAAGGCGCTTGTCGGCTCAAAGTGATGAATCACAAAGCTGCCGGCGGCTCTTGGGCGCAGGCCTTCCTGCCAGAGGGGCGGTAGATAGCTCCATTCGGGCGGCAAAGTCCCGGCTATCAGGCGGAGGTGCCACTCTGCCTTTCGGAGGAAGTTGGCCAAGGCTCGTAGGATAGGTGCGCGGGTGGCATAAGCGGGACCTGAAAGGGATTGTGGAGTCAGGATAGGGGCGTAAGGCACACTCAGCGGCATTCGCCACAGCCGAAAGGGCCCTAACCGCCGCTCTGCCAGAAGCCACACGGCCCGCAGCTGTCCTTCCTCCACACAGGCTATGCCCCCCCACGGCTCTCCCAAGGCCTCCCACCAGTCCCAGCTCTCAAATGGCTCTTCATGGTTCAGAGGGGAGCCTTGGAGCTCCTCTCCATCCATCCAGCAGGTCTTCATTGGGTGAAGCGCTTTTGGGTTGGGGAGGGAAAAGCGGACCACCATGTCCAGCATGCAAGCGGCTCTTCGTAGTTCAGAGCGTACCCTCGGAGCTCCTTTCCCCTTATCCAGCAGGTCTTCACTGGGTGAAGCGCTTTTGGGTCAGGGAGGGAAAAGGGGGGGTACCCAGAGCAAAGGTGATGCGCCATAGCCCTGCATGGGCTCCTAAAAGCCCATAATGCATGCCCAGGCTCAGAGAAGTGGGGAGACGCCAGCGGCCGATACCCAGAGCGATGTCTGTGAGCCAGAAGCTCCCCTCTGCATGCCAGCCCCCTTCCGTGTAGAGCGCCCGAAAACTCAAATGCTCCTGCCAGTTCGTCTTCCGGAGAAGCGGTAGGTGCCGGAGAAGAGCCCGTTCCAGGTCCCACTGCGCCTGGGTCTGATAGCTGAGTCGACCGGCTGGCCGGTACAAAGGCCAGAAAAACAGGTCGGTATAGCGCTGATGCAGAGGAAGCGGCTGAGCATTTGGAAAGAGCCTATCCGCCCAAGGAGCGCCATTAGACTGCAGATGAAGGCCATGACTCCAATGCCATTTGCCCCAGGGACTAATAGAGAGCCGCGGCTGTATGCCTAAGTATCCCGTCCAAAGGTAAAGGTTCGGTAGTCGGGCTATCTCGTGTCCAGTTTGGATGGTAATCTGGAAAGGGCCCTCGGGCGGCATCAGGATAGTACTGCGGGGAGTGCGGTAAAGCTGCGTGCCCGGCGTCCACTCGGTGAAGAAGCTCAGACGATAAGCGGGGTAGTAGCTTTCCCGAGTAGGGGTGGAGGGACGCCGGTCGTAGGTAAGTTCTATGGCACTATGCCAGCATCGGTGCCAGCGAAAACTCCCCCGCGCACAGACATAGAATCGGTCATACACTTGGAGGGGGGCTTCCCTGCGCAGAAGGTAGAAGAGGGTATTCCAAAGGAGGGGGACTTGGACGAAATCGGGCCCCTCGCGGGCTTCCCAGCCGCCTCTAAGCTCGGCCCTGAAAGGCGGGAAGCGACTTTTCCGGTAGGTAATGCCTGCTTCGGGGAGTGCGCGCCGCCACCCGGCCCCATAACGTACCCGAATAGCACCCTCCCATAAGGCTGCCCTACCCTGATGCTGGAAAGTGCCTTCCCCCCGAAAAACCCACCCCTCCAAACTCGTATAGCCCGGCCATAGCACCGTAAGCCCAGACTCCCACCTTTGCTCGCCCTTCCTCCGCCCCCAAGCATACCTCAAACCACCTCCCTCAAAAGCCAATCCCCTCCTCACTCTGGAAGGCTTGGCCAACGTGTCTGAACCTCTGAGGAGGCTATCGGCTTGCTCCATGTAGAGCTGCTGGAAAGTATCCAGAGGAACTTTGCGGAGGCTATCCCAGAAGGTGTTTTCAGGCTTCTCTGCACCCTCCAAAATGCGTAATCGCTCTGAAAAGTCTAACCGTTTCACGACTATGGTATCCATCCGAAAGCCTTTCGGAAAGGTGTCTGGGGCTGCGGCGGGGGCTGAAGAGGAGGTTGGACGAGAGGGGGAAGTCCGTTTTAGTTTTTGCTCTTGAAGCAAAGCATAGCGCCGGTAAAGAAAGTGCCCTTCGGCTGTGAGGATGATAGAGAGTCCTACGAATTCTGCCTTGAGCTTGGCTTTTAGCTGGATTTCGGCGGGAGCCCAGCAGGGTCCCACTGGGGCATATTGCATGCGTAGATGAATCGTATCTACATACGGCGTCCCCTGATCTTGGGTAATCCATCCTTCCATACCTCGCAGAGCATAAGTTTCATCAATAAGCACCAGATAGCCTCGGATGCCGATCTGGGGATTTTTCGGTTCAAAGGCGATCTGGTATAGGAAGCCCTCTTTATCCCAGACTTCGCCGATGATTTGGTAGCGGTAATAGAGGAGGGCGTCGTTAGCTAAGGGGAGGACGAGGGGGCTTTTGGTGATTTCGGGGATGTTCAGGCGGTCTTGGTAAGGGTCAAAGCCTTGGAGCACCCACAGCCCCGTAAAACCATACTGTCGGGTGCCTACTACCCGAGAGTAGCGAATGGTCTCTTTGTACTTATTGGGCGGCTGAAAGTCCACTTCTGAGAGGGCTTCGCTCATATAGATAATCCCTCCGGGGGGCAAGCTGTCGCCTTGTTTTTTGAGGAGTTTGTTGAGGAGGGGGGGTATTCCTTCGGGGAGGCGTGCGGTGAAGAGGGAGTAGATTTCGCTGCGGTAGGCGGGGAGGCAGGTTCGGTTGATGTTTTTTCGTTCTATGGCGCGGCGGATGAGGATTTCGGCGGGGTTGGTTTGGCCTTCAGTGATGATGACGCTGGGGAGCCGTATGTCCTGCCGACGCAAGCGGAAGGTATATTCTATGGGGCCGGGTAGCTGAATAGATAAGGTTTCTTGGTGGGGCGAAAAGCCCAGATAGCGGATTTCTAAGGGGGTGCGGCCTTCGGGGAGGTTGAGCTGGAAGGTGCCATCCGCCCGAGTAAGGATTTGAAAGCCCGACTCGGGCAGGCGCACCAGCGCATGAGGAAGCGGTTCGCCTTCCATACTCTCCACCCGACCCCTCAGAAGCACCGTCTGCGCTTGAAGGAGAAAGAAAAGATACCCCGGAAAACAGCGCCAGAAAAGCCCCATTCTTTACAAAGGTAGAAGCTTATATAAGGTCACGAGGAGGGTGCCGAAGGGGCACGGCATACGGGTGTACGCTCCCCCCCACCCCGACCCTCTTCCCCCTTGAGAAGGGGGGAGAGGGTGTAGGGAGTGGGGGGGGTTCTGTAGAGGGTTTCCGAATGGTAAGGGGGAC
>JAVVHK010000122.1:0-4857 GCA_032249525.1 Bacteroidota bacterium
AATAAGACGAAATATCACGGGCCCCGTCGTTACAATCACAAGCCCGAGAATAATCCAGTGATAGTTTTCCTCTACCCAGGGGATACCACCCAGATAATACCCCACCGGCACCAGCACAAAAGGCCAGGCCAAAGACCCCAGCAGACTCATACCCACAAATACCAAATAGTTCATCTCTACTACTCCCGCAAGAAGAGGGGCAAAGGTACGGACTATAGGAAGAAACTTCCCCATTATCAACACCCAGGCGCCATATTTTTGATAGAAATTTCGGGTCATGACGACGTACTCTGGTCTAAAGATGAGACTTTTTGGCCTGCTAAAAAGGGCTCTACCTGTGCGCCAGCCAATAAAATATCCACTTTGATCGCCCATGAAGGCGGCTCCCCCGATAAGCAAAGCTACCGTGGGCCAGGAGTGCTTCAGAACGCCTACGTGGGTGAGCAGTCCAGCCGTGAAAAGGAGCGAATCGCCCGGAAAAAGTATCCCAATCATCAGGCCTGTTTCTGCGAATACGATGGCTAAGAGCAGAAGCAAACCGCCATAATAGATGATGGTTTTAGGGCTTAGTAGAGCCGAGACCCATTCAGGCATGGTTAGCGAGGAGGGTTCGGGCATCGCCCCAGAGTTCATCCAAGCGATAGTAGGCGCGGGCCTCGGGCTGTAAAATGTGTATAACCATGTCACCCAAATCTACCAGCACCCAGTGGCCATACTCATAGCCTTCTAACCGATAGGCGGGCAGGCGCCCCTCTTGCTCTCGGACCGCTTCCAAGATAGCGTCCGCCATAGCCTGCGCTTGTCGATCAGACTCCGCCGTAGCAATCACAAAGTAATCGCACAGCGGATAAGCAATAGACTGTAAATCTAAGACGACCAGGTTTTCGGCTTTTTTGGCGCGGAGGGCCTCCACTACCACCTCCAGCCGGGGATAAGAGATTTCTTTGGAGCGCACTGAGCAAATATACAAAATATCCTGTCACTGCGGACTGAAGGCAGTCGCAGTTTCCTCAGGCAAGCCAGCGATGTTCAAAGCTATGTGGAAAGTTTGCCTTAGGGAAAGTCTTACCTTTGTAAGGTATGGGTTTTTCGGTTCGGGCTGGACTGCTGAGTGAAGCGCTAAGTCGGGTCTTGCCCATCTTGCCTACGCGCAGCATGCATGTGATTACTCGGAATGTGCTTCTTTATCAGCGTGGGGATGAGTTGGAGCTGCGGGCCACGGACTTGGAGGTATATGCTCGTACTCGGCTTACGGTGCTGCCGCAGGATGGGAATGCCCCCCATGTTCAGATGGCGATTCAACCCAAGCCGCTGGCTGATCTCCTCAAGGCCCTTCCGGACGATGAGGTACTTACTTTCGTGCAGGTTTCAGGTGAATCGGGCAAAGCGGAGGCCCCTCAGCTACAGGTGAGCAGCAGCTTTGGGCGATACGATCTGGCAGGCATAGATGCGGCGGAATTTCCCCCTTTCCCAGAGCCGCCTACCAGCCAAGGTATGACATTTTCAGTAGCTACCCTTCGGGAAATCATCCAGCGAACAGCCTTCGCCGCTGCGCGCGATGATTCTCGGCCGGCCCTCACCGGGATCTACTTTCACTTTTTGCCAGAGCGCACCAATTTTGTAGCTACTGATGCGCATGTGCTGGTTCGCCTCGGCCGTACCGACATCGTCCTCCAAAATGCCCCTAACCTCCTCATACCTGTGCGGGCCTTAGACGCCTTAGAGACCGCCATCAAAAACTTCAGCCCTGCTGACGAGATCTCCGTGATTCCCACCCAAGACCAAGCCTTTTTCCACCATCCCATGTTGGATTTGAGCTGTCGCCTCATTGAGTACAGCTTTCCCGACTATCAGGCGGTCATCCCTTCCAATACCACCTATACCGCCCGCCTTTCTAAGGAAAAACTCCGCAAAGCCCTCAAGCGCCTCCTCGTCTTCGCAGATAAAAGCGCCCAAAGCGTGGCTTTCGCTTTCGAAGGCAATAATGTGACCCTTACGGCTTATGATGCCCTTTCTCACACCTCAGCCGTAGAATACTTCCCCTGCGAATACGAAGGTGCCGACTTCAAGATCGCCTTCCGAGGACCGACCCTAGCCTCCATCTTGGAAAACATAGATGCTGAAGACATCCTCATGCGCATGACAGCTCCCAGCCGTCCCGTTATTATTGAACCTGATCCCCAAGTACCACCCGCCGATACCCTCGTGCTCATCATGCCCGTCCTGCAGTGATCCTATACGGGGCAGGGCCTTTTCTCCTTCGGGTTTATGAAACGGCCCTCGCCACCAGCGAAAAAGTAGTAGGTTATTTTACAGAGCCCATAGAGCCTTCGCCAACGCTCCCTGTACCCCATTTAGAAAGCTACCAGCCAGCGATACTCCCCGAAGTGCCCGTCTTCTTAGCTTTCTTAGACAACACGCTCCGGCGTAATCTATTTTGGCGCATTCGCCATCCTTTGGCAAAGGCGCTTATCCATCCCTCCGCCGAAGTAGCTCCGTCCGTCTCCGTGGGAGCGGGGAGTTTCATTGGTCCGGGGGTCCGTATAGAAGCCGGTGCCAAAATCGGCCCGCTCGTGATAATAGAGGAAGGCGCTGTCATTCAAGCTGGTGCTATTATTGAGGAAGGGGCTTTTGTGGGTTCATTCTCTCGGGTGGCAGCAGGTACCAGGGTAGGAGCGTATGCCTATGTAGGGGCGGGGACTATTCTCACACCAGACCCTCCAGCCTCCTCGCTCCTGATTGGCGAAGGAACGATAATTGGCGCTCATATGGAGGTTCGTAAGTCCTGCCTACCTTTCTCGTGGATCCTCCCTGGCAGAGCCTGGCGACCTGAATAAAAAAGTCTCTGTATCTTTATATCATGCGCTGGATTTTGGGTATGCTTGGGATGGTGGGCCTGGTGGCCCTCGGGAAAGCCCAGCCGCAAAAAGCCGAAAAGCATATTCGGCAGGGCATAGAACTCATGTCCATGGAAGACTACCAGAATGCCATGGCCGAGTTTGAAGCCGCCATCCAGGCCAACCCTTTTAGCGCAGAGGCCTATCTGCAGGCCGCGTACTGTGCCTATCGCCTGCGTCAGAACCGCAAAGCCCGAGAATACTTCCAAAAAGCCGAGCAGATGCAGGCGAACTTTTCACCACGCTACCTCATTGCTTATGCGGATGTTTTACAGCGGTTAGGAGAGCCTGCTAAAGCCCGCCCCCTCGTAGAAAGAGCCCTGAGCACCCTCAAACCCACAGACCCTATGTACAGTAAGCTACAGGTGACCCTCCAGCAGCTCAAAAATGCCGAAAAGTACATGGCCCAGCCCCTCAAAATTGAGATCCGAAACTTAGGCCCCCAAATCAACTCGCCTTATCCCGACTTTGCGCCTGTTATTTCGGCCGATGAGAGTATTTTGTACTTCACTTCTCGGCGGCCCGGCTCTACTGGCAATAAAGTAGCCCCCGACGGCCTTTACTATGAGGACATTTATGTCTCGGAAAACCGCAACGGCCAATGGACCCCAGCCCGCAATGTTGGCGCCCCGCTCAATACTACCACCCACGATGCCTGTATTGCTCTCTCGGCCGACGGCCAAACCCTCTTCCTCTTCAACTCCGAAAACGGCGGCGATATCTTTCAGAGCCGCCTTAGAGGCACCCGTTGGCTCCCGCCCAAAAACATGGGCAGCCCTATCAACTCCAAGTACTGGGAGCCCTCCGTGTGCCTCTCCGCCGATGAGCGCACGCTCTTTTTTGTTTCCGATCGACCGGGGGGAATGGGGGGACGAGATATTTACATGTGCCGGCGCCTTCCCAACGGCAAATGGAGCGCCCCTATCAACCTCGGCCCCCCCATTAATACCCCTTACGACGAAGATGGCCCTTTCTTTCATCCCGATGGCAAAACCCTCTTCTACTCTTCCAATGGCCCCAATAGCATGGGCGGCTTTGACATCTTCCGTACCGAACTAAGACCCGATAGCACCTGGGCCCCCCCCGTCAACCTCGGCTACCCCATCAATACACCCGGCGATGACATCTATTTCGTCCTCTCCGCCAGCGGCCTCCATGGCTATTATGCCAGCGAACGTGACGATAGCTACGGCGAAAAAGACATCTACCTCATAGATTTCTCCACCCTTCAGCTCGCCGCTCAACCCACCGAATCCAAAGACGAAGAACTCAACGTCTCTTCCGAGTCCGCCAGCGCACCGGTCTTCCGCCCCAACCTCACCCTCGTCACCGGCATCATCTACGACAGCGAAACCCAAGCCCCCCTTGAAGCCACCATCACCATCATTGATAATGTCCGAGCCGAAACCCTCGCCGTACTCACCTCTAACGCCGCCACCGGAAAATACCTCATCTCCCTCCCCGCCGGCAAAAACTACGGCATCGTCGTTACCGCCCCCGGCTACGCCTTCCACTCCGAAAACTTCATCGTAGAAGAAAGCATGGGCTACCGCGAAGTGCGCAAAGACATCGGCCTCAACCGCTATAAAGCCGGTACCACCATCATCTTACGGAATATCTTCTTTGACTTTGATAAAGCCACCCTGCGCCCAGAATCTAAAGTAGAGTTAGATCGCGTCTACACCATCCTCACAGAAAATCCCCGTATGAAAGTGCGCATTGCAGGCCATACGGACAACATCGGCTCCGAGGAATACAATCAACGTCTTTCGGAGGCCCGGGCAAAGGCCGTGTATGATTACCTCATTTCTCGGGGAATCTCAGCTGACCGCCTCTCATATATCGGCTACGGAGAAAGCCGGCCTATAGACACCAACGAAACCAGCGAAGGACGTCAAAACAACCGTCGCGTAGAGCTGGAAATCATAGAAAACTAATACCATTTTGAGGCCAAGGCTTT
>JAVVHK010000123.1:0-4823 GCA_032249525.1 Bacteroidota bacterium
TCCTTCCAGAAGGTTTTTGATTGCAAGTGGTATTATGCTCCACCTAAACCCGAAAGGCCAATGCTAATACTGGACGAGCACTTCATTCAGACGCTGGTCTTCCAGCTTAAAAACTAAAAACCCCCAGGGAACTCAACCCGAAGGGAGCTCAACCTGGGGGCCTCTCTGCTGGGCTTAGACAAAGGTACGTCTTTTTTTATACCTGCAAGCCCGATTATGCGCATTCTTTCCACCTGCTGGTAGATTTAGGGGGTCAACTGCACTTAGCTTAGGTCGAGTAGCTAAAAAAAGGGGGCGAGTGGTACGAAGTACGCCGCCGACTGGGAAGACGACTTATACGGGGGGTTTGAAGAGCTCGAAGGCTTCGCCGCAGGCGTGGCACTTGAAGATAGCCCGACAGGCCGTAGGACCAAAGGGACTCATAAGGCTGGTAGCAGTAGAGCCACACTTTGGGCAAGCCACCTCTCGGAAAAGGTCAGCCGGGTCCTCGCTAAGATGCGTGGGCACCGCAAAACCCGCCGACCTAAGCGCCGCCCAACCCTCCGGACGAATCCGCTGCGGCGACCAAGAAGCCTTATAGCTTACATAAACCTCCGCCTCTATGCCATGCGCTCTCAAACGTTCCGCAATCTCCCGAACCATAAGCGGAATAGCCGCACAACCCGAAAAGGTGGGAATCAGTTCTATCTTGGCTTTGGTCCCCTCCACCTGCACTTCTCCAATCATGCCCATATCCACAATGGAAACCCGGGGAATCTCGGGGTCAGGAATAGCCTTTAGAAGAGACCACACTGCCTCCAAGCTCATGAAGCAGAAGGGGAATGCTTCTGCAAAAAGCTTTCGGCAAAGGCTCGGGCCCAAGCGTGAATCTTATCCCGCACTGCCCGAAACGATTCCACGGTATTGTCCTGAGAGGGGTCGGGGAAGCTATAGTGCAGATTATGCCGGGCGGGGAGGTAGGGACAGGTTTCACGGGCTTCATCACAGACGGTAATTACATAGTCCCAGTCTTGATAGGGCAGGGCGTCTATGGTCTTGGCAAAGTGATGGGATATGTCAATGCCGACTTCTTGCATGGCAGTAACAGCGAGGGGATGGAGAGTGGAGGGGTGAGTCCCAGCGCTAAAAATCTCGGCATGACCCTGGAGGTAGTGGCGGAGGAAACCTTCAGCCATTTGGCTGCGGGCGCTATTGTGGGTGCACAGGACGAGGATGCGGGGCTTACCACTCGGCATCGGGTTCGGAGGCGCTGACTTCGGTGAATTCGGCATAGAGCTGGTCAAAGTAGGGACTTCGTACGCCGTGGCGGGCTCCTAAGCAGAGCGTGAGTTCGGCCTCGGAGGGGGGCTCCTGCCAAAGACCTATGGGTGCTAAAATGGGCTCAATGAGGGCAAGCCATTGCTCTTGCAAGCTCTTAGAGGAGGGTATCCAGCCCGCTTCTACCATTTCGGGTTCGTTGGGAAGCGGCTCAAAAAGGGCCCAGGCATAAGGCCATAGGAGCTTGAGCGCCGCCGAAAGACGATGATGAGCTTCTTCCGTGCTACGGCCTAAACGTTCTATCCAGGTTTTAGCGTGGAGCCAGTGGTATTTCTCTTCAGATTGGAGACGTTTCGCCAGAAGGGCAAGCGGTTCGTAAGTACTATGCGTGAGGGCTTGTAGGCGAACTTTTTCGGCTGCATCGTAGAGGAAGTGGCGCATAAGGGCTATGGCATAATCGTAGTCAAAGTTGGGGAGTTCTACCAAGTGGGCACAGCGAAATGCTTGGGGCTCTCGGCGAAAGGCCCATTCATCGGGGGTAGGGAGGCCTAAGTCGGTAAGGATTTGGTAGTAGGCTTGGGCGTGGCCTGTTTCGTCCTGGGCGATGGAGGCGAAAGCGATATCTTCCTCCAGGATGGGGCCGAGGCCGATCCATTCGGCATGGCGATGCCCTATGAAGAGGTCATCGTCGGCCAGAGAGAGGATGAGGGTTTGGAGGTTTTCCAGCATAGGTTAGGAGGTGGGTTTGAGGCGGTGGCGGTATTTTTCTAATCTTTCGCGGGTGTGGAGGTAGCCTTGGGGTTCGCGGTAGGATTTGTCGGTGGCGGGTTGGAAGAGGTCTTCGTCTTCGGCGCGGGTCCAGAGGATAGAGGCGGTGGGTACGACCCAGAGGGCGACGCACTGGCTACGACGGGCGTATTGCTCCTTGGCTAAGACCAGGGCCATATCGGGGTCTGGGGCATGGAGAGACCCCACATGCTGGACATGGCTTCCTCGCGTGCGCTGGACAAAGACTTCATAGGTGGGCCACTGGTCTAAGGGGGAAAGCTGGACTTGGGAGATTTGAGAGAGGCGGGGTTCCGCCCTTCGGATGCGAGGGTCCAAAGAGGTCATGCCAGTGGAGCTACATAATGGGCGTTTTTCGGGCGAAGGGCTTCCCGCACCCAACGGCCATTTTCTTCGGCAAAGCGGCGCACCGCCAGGCGCTCCCGATTGCAGGGGCCATTGCCATTGATAACTTGCCAGAACTCTTCCCAGTTGGGATCTGCGTACACCCATTTGCCGGTCTCAGGGTCTTTGTGCAGGATAGGGTCGGGAATGGTCAGACCCAGCTCCCAGATTTTAGGAACATACATGTCTAAGAACTGCTGGCGCATCTCATCGTTGGTAGCGAGTTTGATTTTCCAGCGCATGAGCTTTTCGGTGTGGACGGACTGATGGTCAGGTGGCCCAAAGAAGTGCATGATGGGACGCCACCAGCGATTGAGCGCATCTTGAAGCATGGCGCGCTGCCGGTCGGTGCCCGTAGCCAAATAAACTACGCTGTCATAGCCATATTTGAGGTGGAAAGACTCCTCCCAGCAGATTCGCTCCAAAGCCCGTACATAAGGACCGTAGGAGCCTTTGGAGTTGGTGGTTTGATTGATGATGGCGCCGGCATCCACGAGCCAGGCGATGATGGCCGTATCGGCCCAGGTTTTAGCGGGATAGTTGAAGATGTTGGAGTACTTGCTTTTGCCTGAGAGGAGGTCATTGATCATGGCTTCTCGGGATTTGCCGAGGGTTTCGGCGGCGCTGTAGAGGAGTTGGGCGTGGCCGACTTCGTCTTGGACTTTGGCCATGAGGGCCAGTTTGCGGCGGAAGTTGGGTGCCCGAGTGATCCAAGTCCCCTCAGGCAGAGCCCCAATGATTTCCGAGTGGGCATGCTGCTCTATCAGCCGAATCAACTGGCGCCGATACTCAAACGGCATCCAGTCGTGGGGTTCTATCTTCTCACCGCGCTCTATGCGAGCCTCAAACTCCGCCAGCTTATCTGGGTCTTCTTCCTCTATTTTCTTGCCCCAGTTCTCAATGTCTTCGGGGCGCATGACGAGGTTTCCGTACATACCCCAAAGATACAGCTTTTTGGACAATTCCAAACGGCCGTTTGGTCAACCTCCACAAAGACCCAAGGAAAAGCCCGCCTAATAATCACCGGGGAAGCTTCTGAGGGGGCAGAGCGATGGAAGGGTAGGAACCTAAGATTTGGGAGCTTCGTCGCCGAACAAGGTCTCTCCAAAAAACACCTCTGGCAGGGGTAAGTGCTGAGCCGGGTCCCAGAAGACCGTCTCAAATCCTTGTACTTGGTCTTTCTCTACGCTAATTCCCTCGGCTTCTAAGCGCTCCTGCATGGTCGTAGGCGTAGGGAAGTGAAACTTACCTGTCAAGTAGCCCTTGTGGTTGACGACTCGGTGGGCGGGGACGGGGGGATAGGCTGTATGGGAGGCATTCAGGGCGTAGCCCACTAAGCGAGCTCCCTGGGGACTGCCTAAGTACCGAGCAATGGCCTTATAAGTCGTTACGCGTCCTGGCGGCACGGCCCGAACCACCGCCCACACCCGCTCAAAAAAATCTAACGACTTTCTCGGAGGCGCCACTGCCGAAAAATACGGCGAGATACGGGCTCATACACATCTTTATGCCCCAAGCGAATCTGCTCCTCACTGGGCTCCTTCCGATGGGAATAATGCGCGAGCTCCCCCGTATAAACGCATATGGCGTGGAGCTTTGTAACAAACTCCGCAATCGCCATAAGATAAGGCATAGGCCCAAAAGGCCGCCCCCGATAATCCATATCCAGCCCAGCAATAATCACGCGTTTGCCTTCATCGGCAAGCCGGTCCGCCACCTCCACTATGCCCATGTCAAAGAACTGCGCTTCGTCAATAGCCACCACCTGCGCATCACTACTCAGAAGGTAGAGACTTTGGGAATTAGGCACGGGTAAGGCTTCCAGGCGAGTTTGGTCATGGGAGACTATGGCGGTAGGGTGGTATCGGGTATCTATGTCGGGTTTGAATAGGCGTACAGTTTGGCCGGCCAGCTGGACCCGCCGCACCCGCCGCAAAAGCTCCTCCGTCTTTCCCGAAAACATCCCGCCCGTAATCACCTCTATCCAGCCCCCTTGAATAAGTCCTACTGGCTCCATCCCTACAAAACTATGCTATAACTTACCTTCGCTTCATGGGCCGAATAGCCCTGGTGGGTCCCAGCTATCCTTTTCGGGGAGGAATCGCTACCTTTTCCAATCATCTTGCTCGCGGCCTAAAAGAAGCCGGCCATGAAGTTCATCTTTTCACTTATACTGTTCAGTACCCGCGCTGGCTTTTTCGGAGAAATCAATTTTCGGACGAGGCGCCGCCTCCCCTCCCCTTCACTCGGCTCATTCATGCCTTTGATCCCCGTACCTGGGGAAAAGCCGCCCAAGCCATAGCCCGCTTTGAGCCGGATGTGGTGATTCACCCCTTTTGGCTGCCCCTCATGGGCATAAGTAGCAGTTATATCGCTAAAAAGCTCCGAAAATATCA
>JAVVHK010000124.1:0-4807 GCA_032249525.1 Bacteroidota bacterium
GTAACCAGCGTCTCCGGCATAGGCTGTGGAAATTTCACCAGCCAGGTTGTCCTCACTTTCACGGGGACCTTGACCAGTGGGGTCAAAACGCTTACCATTCAGGCAGGTTCAGACGGCAATACCATCTTAGATAAATGCGACAACGCCATTCCACCCGGCATGAGCATGAGCTTTCAGTATTTAGCGCCCGTCTCCATTTCGGGCACTTCTCCTATTTGTGCGGGTAGCTCCACTACGCTCACGGCTAATACCGCTGGTGGCATTCCCGCAGGCGCTACCATCAGCTGGAATACCGGCGATAATACCCCCTCCATCACCGTCTCCCCCAGTAGCACCTCTACTTACACCGTCAATATTACCTATGGCGGCTGCACCCGGTCTGCTACTTATACAGTTACCGTCAACCCCAATCCCATTATTTCCGTCTCTCCTAATCCTGCCATCATCTGTAGTGGTACTGCTCTTGTAACAGGCAGTACTGATGTCCCTGGCGGTCAGTGGCAGTACAATAGCGGCTCTGGCTGGATTAATACGCCCAATCCCATGAACCTCCCTCCCGGCACCTACCAGATACGTTACCAATCTCCCGCCGGGTGTTTTAGCAATATCGTCAACCTTCAAGTCGCTACGGCCCCACCGGCCAGTACCAATACCTGCAATGTGATTTATGTTACGCCCACGGGCTCCAGTACGGCTGCGGGCACCCAGGCCGACCCTACCAACCTCTTAGAAGCCCTCAGTCGCGCCGCTTGCTCCAATACCATCATCAAGATGGCGGTGGGCACCTATGTCTTCAACCATCCCATCACTACTGTAACCAGCAATATCACGATTGAGGGGGGCTTTGATCCGGCGGCGGGCTGGCGAAAGACCTCTCAGCCCGGCGCTACGACCATCCGCCGCACTGCCGCCAATGTAGAAGGCTGTAACGACGGCTCCAATGCCCCACGCCTCGTCGCCTTCCAAATCTCCAATGCCTCTAACTTCCGTTTGCAGGACCTCACCATCACCGTAGATAATGCCCCGCCTGCCTCTGCCAGCTGTGCGAGCGGCCGCGGGGTCTCCACCTATGCTATACATCTCTCCAACTGCTCTAACTACCATATCGTGCGGTGTCGGCTCATAGCTGGCAATGCCAGCGCAGGGCTCAACGGTACCAACGGCAGCAATGGTGCTGCAGGTTGGAGTGGAAGTCCAGGTCAGCCTGGAAATCCTGACAACTGTGGATGGAATAATGGAGCTGGCGGAGCGGGAGGCTGGTCACCGGTAGGCGCTACGGGTGGTAATGGAGGTAATGGAGGATATCATAATAGCAATGCTCCCACGAACGGAAGCCCAGGAGCCACTGCCCCCGGCGGAGCCGCTGGTGGGGCAGGTGGCGCAAAAGCACCTTCCGACAACTGTGGGGCAGGATTGGGCTGCGACTGTGACGCGGCGACCTTCGAGGGGCGTCCGGGAGCTAATGGAGCCAACGGAGCTGATGGCACACCGGGGGCACCCGGAAGTGCGGGTATAGCAGGTATATGGTGGCAGCCGGGTGGTCAGGGAGGAACTGGCACACAAGGGCAACATGGGGGTGGCGGTGGTGGCGGCGGGGGCGGCGCAGGCCAGCGAAATACGCTTTGTGACTGGCGAGGCACAGGTGCAGGCGGTGGAGGTGGTGGCGGTGGAGGTCAGGGCGGCTTTGGAGGTACAGGGGGGTGGGGAGGCGGCTCCAGCTATGGCATCTATCTCTATAATAATGGCAGCGGTGGTTATGTGGTGGATTGTAACATCACGACCGGCAGTGCCGGTGCGGGAGGAGTAGGGGGTACAGGTGGAGCAGGTGGTAGTGGCGGAACTGGCGGCTCACGTGTAGGCGAGCCATGCTACTTCTCCTCTCCATGCAATGCCTCAAATAACTGCGATGTAGGTAATGGTGGCCGTGGCGGCAATGGCGGCAATGGCGGCAATGGCGGCGCGGGCGGCAATGGCCAGCCCGGTGAAGCATTCGCCGTACGCCTCGCCTCCGGAAGTCCCCTCGCTACTAGCATCACGAACTTCAACTTCTCTGCTCAGCCCATCATCACCGTGGCCGACATCTCCTGCATGAACACCGATGTAAACTTCGCCACGGGCGATGCGGCCCCTCACAACTGGAACTTTGGGGCAGATGCAACGCCGGCTACCTCCACTAACTCCTCCGAAAATGTCCAGTACAGCTCCACCGGCCGTAAAACCATCACCTACGACGGCCATACCTATACCGACTTCTGGAATATCCTCATCTCCAATGCCGCCCCTACGATTACAGCTTCGGCTACCAGCGTCTGCGAAGGTGGCAGCTTGACCTTTACTACGGACCTCATAGGGATTAACTACCAGTGGCAGGTCGCGACCGATGCGGCCTTTAGCACCATTGTGGGTACAGGCTCCACGCATACTTTTACTTATACCTTCACATCGGCGGGGACTTACTACATTCGGCATCGGCGTTATACGGACTGCTGTGGGTGGGGTGCCTGGTCTAATGTGATAATGGTAACCGTGCATCCGCTGCCGGCGGCGCCTACGGCGAGCGGTACTTCCCCAGTGTGTCAAGGGGCAGACTTAGTCTATACCGCCACGGGGCCAGCAGGTGTAACGTTTGAATGGTACACGGCGGCTGTGGGAGGTACTTTGGCTGGGACGGGAAGCACCCTCACGATTCCTTTCACGAGTGGTCCGGCCAGCTGGCCTACCAACTACAATAGCCCGGGCACTTACACCCTCTATGTGGAAGCAGTTTCGCCGCAGGGCTGCCGCAGTAGCCGTACGCCCGTCTCTATCACTGTGAATCCTCCAACCGCTCCTACGGCTTCCCCGGTGAGCCGCTGCGGGCCTGGCCCTGTGGTCTTAGTGGCTAACTACGCAGGCCCGGGCACACCCACTTATAACTGGTGGGACGGTCCCGGTGCGGGCGCGACCCTCCTGCAAACCGGCGGCAGTAACACCTTCACTACTACTGTAACTACCAGCACGACCTTCTATGTCTCGGTGCAGGTGCCGGGCTGTGTGGAAAGCGCTCGCGTGCCTGTAACCGTTACCGTCACCGCCGCTCCCACTACCGACACTTGGACCGGTGCCGTTAGTAGCGACTGGTTCAACCCCAATAACTGGGCCAGCGGCTGCGTACCCAACTGCGGGACGACCGTGACAATTCCCTTCCCAGTCGCTTCTGGACGCTATCCAGAGATTGGCTGGAACCCCATCCCCGCCGCCTGTAATAGCATCACGATCGCAGCGGGGGCGTCGCTAACCTTCACAGATGCGAATGCCCAGCTGGATGTGTGTGGGGACTTCATTCACAGCGGAGCGCTCAACACCACCTTAGGTGGGCGGGTGCGCTTCATCGGAAGCGGCGTCCAGAACTACACGCGCACTGCCGGGGCCACCGGAAACTTCTACCAGGTGATTGTAGATAAACCTGCTGCTACCCTGGCCAACCGTCGCGTGGAAGTAACGCAGGGCGACATGATCATCACTAACCAGCTCCACCTCGTAAATGGCCGCATCGCTACCCTTGCTACAAATGCTGTGGTGATCACGAATGCCAACCCCGGTTCTATCGTAGGGTACAATGTCAATAACTACATCCAGGGGCGGCTCCAGCGGGCCATCCAGAATACCGGCGGCCTGTATGCCCTGCCGGTAGGCGATGTCCATCCCGCACAGCTCGCCACCGGTAAAGGCTATCAGCTCGCTGAAATCACCCTCTCCAATCCCACGAATGTTACGGCCCTGCTGAGCTTTTTCACCCCTATCCCGCAGACGATAACTGCCACTCCCGAGCCACCCTGCGGAACGAACTACAACTGCGCCATAGATAACGGCTACTGGACGATTAGCCTCGCCGGCGGAGACGCCACGGGCACTACGTACGACCTAACCCTCTATCCCCTTGGCTACGGCCCCACCTGTACCGCCAGCCCCTACTTCAGCATCATGAAACGGGAAGGCGGCCCCTGGTACCTGAATGGCACCTGCTGTGCCACTTCCAGCCTTACCTCGGGCGTGTGCCGCAATGACTTTGATAATGGCTTCTCGGACTTTGTCATAGTGGGGTCTACGACGCCGCTACCCGTTGCCAGCCTGACCTTGCAGGCCCAGCCTAAGGCGCCTACCATTCATCTCACTTGGAAAGCTGACGCCGAAGATAATGTGTCCCTTTATCGCCTTTTGCGCGGCGAAACCCCCACTGACCTTCGGCCCATCACCGAAGTACCCGCTAATCAAAGCCGCACCTATGACTATGCCGATGCCTCCGTCAAACCCGGAACCCTTTACTACTACCAAGTTGCAGCTCTCTCCGCTAATGGAGCAGAAGTCCTTCGCAGCAACGTCGTTCAGACGATCCTGCCCACGGAAAGCGTCAGCTTTGCGGCTACCCTCCAACCCAATCCCACCCGAAACGACATCCACTTGTACCTTCAGCTGCCTGAGGCTGACGCCATAGAGATAGAAGTGGTCAACGCCTTAGGTCAGAAAGTCTGGCGCTGGAAAGGCGACATGAGCTCAGGTCTAAATGCCGTGGTCATCCCCGCGCAAACTTGGGCCAAAGGCGTGTACTTTGTGCAGCTCTTGGGTCAGCGATACGAGTGGAGTGGGCGATTTGTACGGGAGTAGCGGGTAAAGGGGGATGTGCAGGGGGGCAGGAGGTACTTGCCCCCCTGTTTTTTTGTGCTTTTACTTTGGCGGGGGGAGCCCAAGGCCCTAATACCAAACTCGATGCAAAGAGTTTTTGAATGCGAGTTGGTGGTATTTTGTGGGGCCGCCGCCCGCCTTCGGC
>JAVVHK010000125.1:0-4792 GCA_032249525.1 Bacteroidota bacterium
CGGCGCCCCCATCATAACGGGGCGGCCCGCCCGCGGGGGTGCCCGCCGCCCAAAACCTCTCTTTTCATTCACAAGGTTTTTGATTGCAAATGGTATTAGAGACAAATACCAGCCAGTGCCGAGAACTCTGCCGTGGATTTTTAGTGGACGCTTTTTAGCACCTCTAAAAGCTCCTCATACGCTTCATCAGGCAGGGCCGGGAAATTGGCCACCCGAAAAGTGCTTCCCTTATGCGGTCCATATCCTCGTCCCAAGTAGAGTCCTGCGGCTTCTGCCTGGTGATGGAGTTTCTTAAGCGTGTCTTCGGAGGGGGCTTTGAAGGTAAGCACGGTGGCGGCCCGATACGGCTCCGGCAAAAGAGGCTCATATCCCTGCTCTGCAAAAGCCGCATAGAGTTTGGCTGCGCGCTTCTCTATTTGGGGAGCGATTTCTTGTACTGTCCCCCGCGTAGGCAGGCTTTTGGCAATAAGGTAAATTCCCAGCAGGTTGGGGGTGGAGATGGGCTGATGCATTTGCGCCATGTGGAGGATGCGGGAAAGGGAGTTATAGGCTATTGCAGGGTAATCCCGGAAAAGCTGAATGCACCGAGGCGAGATTAGTAAGACTCCGAAGCCTGCGGGTAGTCCTAGAACCTTTTGGGCTGAGGCAAACACAAAGTCTACAGCATGCCAGGGCACGGGGAGCGCACCTAAGCTGCTGGTGGCATCCAGAGCTATGAGCGTTTCGGGGAAAGCGGCTCGCCATTTTTCCAGCTGGGGCAATACCGCCCCTACCGAAGTTTCTACCTGCACTAAGGCCACGGTTCCAATCCTTGCGTATTGGGCGGCGAGCGCCTGAACCTGCTCTTGAGAAGGCTGAGCAAAGTCCCATGCGTATTTTTTAGCGAAGGTGCTGATAGCCTTTCGCAGTTCAAACCAGCGATCCCCAAATGTGCCTTGGCTCACATGGAGCGCTGTCTGGTCTGCCGTGGCCTGAATCCAGATATGCCATGCTTCTGTGGCCCCGCTACAAAAGGCTACCAGCCATTCCTCGGGGGCCCCTAAGTATTTTTTCAGAGCTTCCTGCGCCTGCGCAAAGAGTTCTACCCATACCTCATCCCGATGATAGCGGGTAAGAATACCCGTCTCTAAGGCTTCTTGGATGAGGGGAGTTACAGAGGGATGAAGTTGGGCGGGGCCTGGCTGAAAGCTATACCGAATCTTTCCCATGGGAGGCTATCGCCCCTTCCACTGCGGAGGACGTTTCTCTATGAAGGCTTTCATGCCTTCTTTTTGGTCTTCGGTGGCGAAGAGGAGATAGAAGTTGCGCCGTTCAAAATGGAGGCCCTCTTCCAGAGAGAGTTCATAGCTTTTGAGGATGGCCTGTTTGGCGAGTTGTACGGCGAGGGGGGGCATGGAGGCGATTTCAGCGGCCAGCTTGATGGCTTCCTCTAAGTAGAGTTCTACGGGCACGACCCGGCTCACGAGGCCCCACTCGTAGGCTTGCTGCGCTGAGAAAAACCGCCCCGTCAGGATGTACTCCATGGCCCGGGATTTACCGATAGCCCGGGTAAGACGCTGGGTGCCCCCCGCCCCGGGAATCACCCCTATCTTGATTTCAGGTTGACCAAACTGCGCCGTCTCACTGGCAATGATAATATCGCATAACATGGCTAATTCACACCCCCCCCCTAATGCATATCCACTGACTGCCGCAATCAAAGGCTTTTTGAGCCGCTTAATCTGGTCCCACTTCTGAAACTGGTCCAGAATCAGCATGTCTATGGCTGAGTCGCCGGCCATTTCCTTGATGTCGGCTCCCGCCGCAAAGGCCCGCTCATTCCCTGTGATCACTATCGCGCGCACCTCCGAATCTTGGTCTAAGTCCAAAAGCATTTGGGTGAGGTCCGCCACTAAGGCTCGGTTGAGGGCATTTAGACTTTCGGGCCGATTGAGTCGGATCAACGCCACGCCAGGAGCTACGCCCTTCTCTAATAGGATATGACTCATGCAGGCAAAAATACGACCTCTCTACCCACCTAAGAGTATTCGGGCCGCAATGTATGTTAGCTTCTATCCGCCATCAAAAGAAAAGGTGGGGCCGATAGCTCAGCTAAGGCGCCTCTGGGAAAAAATCTCAATCGCAGGCATCATACTTTTGTCCGTTCTTGCTTCTGGTATTGGGCGAGCAGGAGGGGGCTTCTGGATAGGAACTTCCCCAAACTTATTGATAAGACGGTTCAGAGGGCTGAGGCATAATAGGGTGGGGGTTAGTTAGCATTTTCGGGGCGGTATTGTCCGAAGAAGCGCACTTCTACCTCTTCGGCGATTTTTTGCCAAAGCATTTTCGGGATTTTGATGTCATGGTCGGCGGGCCGTACGAGAAACTTGCCGCGCAGAATCAGGCGCTTATCCGGTAAGACTTGAAAGACACCGCTGAGCAGGCGGTGCTGGGCTTTACCGTGGATGGTGAGGTCACCTTCAGCGCTTACAGCGTATTCGCCAGGCTCATTTAGAGGAATGGGGGCTATAAGCTTCCCACGAAAATACGCATAGGGATAGCGGTCGCTTTCTAAATAGTCTTCGTTGAAGTGCTCCTGCATGAGCTTATTAGGAAACTCAAAGCTCCGAATGGGCACTCGCACATACACTGTATCAGGACCAAAGTGAATAACGCTATAACTCCCCTTACGACTTTCAGCAGAAATTTTTTCCAGCGGGGCATCAGAATAAAAGCTTATGGAGAGCGTGTCGGTTTTGTACAGCTGCGCATATCCTGTCAGGATGACGGTTATCAGGTAGGTTCGCATAGGTTACTGTAAGCTGGGATCCTTCGGGGAGAAGATACGAGAGATGTTGAAGCCGAAACGCCAGGATTGGCCGCGGTTGAGCAGGGTATGGGGTTCGGCAATGCCGCTTACCCGGCTCACACCTAATTGAAAGACGTGCCCGCCCGTTTCTATTTCTATTACAAGGCCGATAGCGGGCGCATAGCCAGGGAGATAAGAATTTGGTGCATCGTCCTCTAACTCATTTTCCCATAGGGGGAGGGCGGCTTCGGCTCCTATGGTGAGACGTTTGAGAGTTTTGAAGCGCAAAAGAAGGGGAAGCAGAAAATAATCATTAGGAGCGGTGGGGGCTAAGGCGTAATTCTGATGAAGATAAGCCAGGCCCACTTGGGCAGAGAAGCGCCGGGAAAACTTTCTCGCTACGAGAAGCTGGTGGAGATATTGTAGGCGGTGCTCCCAGGTTTCGGCAGGGACATCGGCATAGAAGACGGCTCCATAATAACCTACGGACACGGGTATGCCGCCGGGTGTTGTTTGGGTCAGGAGGCGGGCCTTGAGATAGACGTTATACAGGGGGCCTTCACCTGAGCGCTCTATGCCTAAGGTCAGAAAGTTCCACGGTGCATAGTCCAGACTCAGACGCACGCGGGCCCCATCATCAATCCCCCACAAGCGCTTGATACCACTTCCCACATCTCCAAAGCGGTGCGCCACCCGAAACTCCCAGTGGTTTTTTGGGAGCGTTTGTATGGTATGGTAGTTGAGTAAGCGAGTGCCTTTGAAGGTAGCCGTTACAGGCACTTTTTCTGGGGCTTCAGCTAAGGAGCCGTTTTGTGCCCAAAAGAGGGAACTGCATAGCAAGCCCACGATAAGTCCGCGCAATTTAGCTTCCATAGCGAGAAACCTTAGGGAGAAATTACTGCGGGTAACCCGTATCTATCCAGCGTTTGAGTTTGGCTAAGGTGCAATCGTCGAGCTTACCGCTGGGGGGCATGGAACCTTTTGCCATGGATGCGTACCACTTACCGGAGAGGGCGGAGTTTTTGACCTGGTCGTAGGTTTCTAAAGCAAGACCCTTGGAGGGGTTACTTCCTCCATGACAGCTTGTGCAGTGCTGCCGCATGACATTGGCTACATACCCTTGGTAAGTGATAGTCATGGTGTCAACGCCTGGACATTGCGGTGAGGAGGATTGCGGTTTGTCTTTTTTGCATTGGAGGAGAGCGAGGATAAGCAGGCTCAGTCCGAGTACGGTTCGGGTGTGCCGAGACATGATTGCAAAATTAACGCTTTTCGCCTCTAAAGGATTCGCACCTGTCGCTGTCTGAAAAGGAAGTACATCAACTTTGGAAGTCTAGAAGGAAACCCTCCCGATGTAGAGTTGGCTGTAGGTTTTCATCGGCTGGGTAGGGAGGGGGATGGGGAGGGTTTTTCGGTTTTTGTGCAGATTTGGGGTATGATGGATCGGGCTTTGGAGGTGCTTAGGCGGGTGTGGGGGTATGCTGAGTTTCGGCCGGTGCAGGGGCAGGTGGTGGAGGCGGTGTTGGCGGGGCGGGATGTGTTAGCGCTTTTGCCGACGGGCGGGGGAAAGTCGCTCTGTTATCAGGTGCCGGGGTTGGTATTTGGGGGGGTGACGCTGGTGGTATCGCCCTTGATAGCGCTCATGCGGGATCAGGTGGAGGGCCTTCGGCGGCGGGGCGTAGGAGCCGTAGCCATAGATAGTACCCTGCCTAAGGTCCTTCGGGAGAAGGCCCTACAAGAGGCGGCAGAGGGACAGGTGCAGTTCTTATATGCTTCGCCGGAACGGTTGGTGATGGAGTCGTTTCAGGAAGCTCTGCGGGGGTTACCGATTCGGCTGGTGGCCGTGGATGAAGCCCATTGCATTAGTCAGTGGGGACATGATTTTCGGGGGGCGTACTTAGAGCTTGGCTCGCTAAGAGCCGTAATAGGGGAACAGGTGCCATGGATAGCGCTTACTGCGACCGCCACAGCCCGAGTCCAAAAAGACATCATAGAGCTTTTAGG
>JAVVHK010000126.1:0-4760 GCA_032249525.1 Bacteroidota bacterium
CTAAAAAAAATGGGAAGAAACGTCTCCGTACCTGATAGCTTCTACAAAGTCATCTATGCCCTTTCAGGCAAGGAAGTGCAGGCCGTTGCTTTCTTAGTGCCGCACCGCCCCTTCCCCGAAAATGCCGTCGCCCGCTTCATGGTCCCTGTAGACTCCGTAGAAAAGGTGACCGGCATAAACTTTTTCCCCGAACTGCCCGACGATCTGGAGGAGCAGGCCGAGAGCCGCTGGAATAAAGCCTTCTGGCCAGTGCGCTTTACAAAGCGGTAACTTTGGCGAGTGCAAATCCTTCCCGTTGATAACCGACGTCGCTGGCAAGACTTTTTAGACTTTCCAAGAATTCTGTACGCTCAAGACCCGGCCTGGGTCGGCCCTCTGGACATGGAAATCCGAAACCTCTTCGATCCACGGAAAAATCCCCACTTTTCGGATGGAGAGGCGCAGCTTTGGGTAGCTTATGACCGGCGGGGAGAGCCCATCGGACGAATTGCCGCCTTTGTGTATTACCCTAAGGCGCGACGATATGCTGTGCCTACGGGAGGGATTGGCTTCTGGGAAACGATAGAGGATTACACTGTAGCGCAGACGCTTTTAGATACCGCCTGCGCCTGGCTAAGCGAACGAGGCCTGGAAGCTGCCGATGCTTGCGTCAACTTCGGAGAAAACGACCGCTTCTGGGGCGTGCTCGTAGAGGGCTTTGACACGCCACCCGCCTACGGCATGCCTTACAATAAACCCTATTATGCGGATTTTCTGGCTCGGTATGGGTTTGAGGTGTATTTTCGTCAGGAGTCTCGTGAGCTAGACCTGCGTCAGATCCCCGACCGGATCGTGCGTATTGCGCAAAGAGCCGCCCAGAAAGCCGGTGTTACCTTCGCTTACCCCGAAAAACATCGCCTAAAAAAGTACGCCCACGACTTCATGGTCATTTATAATGATGCCTGGCAAAATCACGAGCACTTCGTGCCTCTTACCCCCGAAAGGGTAGAAAAACTCGTAGCCAATCTGGCGCCCATCCTGGTGGAGGAGATGATTTACTTTGCGTATGTGGATGGGGAGCCGGCGGGGGTGATTTTGGCCCTACCCGACCTCAATCAGATATTTCGTCCATGGCGGGGGAAACCGAGTTTTTGGCAGATGGTCCAGTTTCTTTGGCGCAAACGGCATAAATATGCCTGGTATCGGCGACGGGGGATTTTGACGCGGGCTCGAGTGATGCTGATGGGGGTTCGTCCGCGCTATCAGCGTCGGGGGCTTGAGTCGGCTTTGGCGTACCTTCCAGTGCCGCCCGTCCTCCAAATGGGCATCACCCATGCCGAGCTGAGCTGGGTAGGGGACTTCAATCCCGCTATGTTAGCCGTCTTAGAGGCCACGCAGGCCCGCCGCAGCAAAATCCACTGCACTTTTCGCTACTATTTCTCCCCCGAAGCCAGAGCTCGAGCCCTCGCCGCCGAACGCCGCATTATTGCGCGTCCTGCCTAAGAGCGCCTACTTTTTCCTGTACCTTTGCCCCATGAAGTGGCATACGCTGGCTGTCCACGCAGGTACAGAGCCTGACCCTCAGACAGGGGCCGTCATGACGCCCGTCTACTTTACTTCCACCTACGCCCAGGAGGCCCCCGGCAAACATAAAGGCTACGAATACAGCCGCGTCCATAATCCTACCCGAACAGCCCTGGAAATGGCTTTAGCCCAGTTAGAAGGCGCTAAGTATGGCTTTGCGTTTTCGTCCGGATTGGCCGCTACGGACACCATTCTGCGCCTGCTCTCCCCAGGAGACCATGCCATCGTCAGTCAGGACCTCTACGCTGGTCCCTACAGACTTATGAAACAATGCTATGAGCCCTTAGGAATCCGTTTTGACTTTGTGGATACCACAGACCCCGAAAAAGTCGCTGCGGCCTTCCGTCCTGAAACTAAAATGATCTGGGTAGAAACCCCCAGCAATCCCTTGCTTACCATCTCGCCTATTGCGGTCCTAGCCGACATGGCTCACGAACGCGGAGCCCTCCTCGTCGTAGATAATACCTTTGCCACCCCTTACCTCCAAAATCCCTTAGCCTTAGGTGCCGATATCGTCATCCATTCGGCTACTAAATACTTGGGAGGCCATTCCGATGTCCTCTTGGGCGCTATCATGCTCTCAGATGACACCTTAGCAGAGAAAATGCGCTTCTTCCAAAAAGCCGTGGGTGCCGTACCGGGCCCCATGGATTGCTTTCTCGTTTTACGGGGCATCAAGACCCTTCCCCTTCGCATGGAAAAACACTCTCAAAACGCCCAAAAAGTCGCTGAATTCCTCGCTACTCATCCCAAGGTCTCCAAAGTTTATTATCCGGGGCTTCCGACCCATCCGCAGTACCTCTTAGCTAAGCAGCAAATGCGTCTGCCCGGAGGAATGGTATCTTTTGAGGTTAAGGTGTCAAGCTTGGAGGACCTGCGCCACTTTTGGCCTGCCCTCAAAGTCATTACTCTGGCCGAAAGCCTCGGCGGCGTAGAGTCCCTCATCAACCACCCTGCCACTATGACTCATGCCTACTTCCCCAAGGAAATGCGGGAAGCCCGCGGCATCACTGAAGGCCTTATGCGCCTCTCCGTCGGCATAGAAGACGCCGACGACATCATTGCCGACCTCGACCAAGCCCTGCGAAAAGTGTAAAAACCCAACCCTACCTTCCCTCAAAGCCCCTCACAGCCTCATCCTACCCCCCAAGAAATTACCCACCCCTCCAAAGCATCCCCTCATCTAAATAGTCCCAAACTATTTGACCTAAAAGCCAAAAGGCCAGCTCCCTGAAATGTCCAATCCTACAAACCATCCAGACCATAGCCAAAGCCGACATGGGGGAGAGAGCTCAAGTACCTCCCCTTACCTAATCAGGCAAAAAAGAACTTACCTTTGTAGCTTGCTATGCCTACTTTAGTGCAGACCCTTAAGTCTCTGGTTGGGCAAAATCAAGGCTTGGGATATGAGGCTTTTCCGCTGGACCCGAGGCTGGCGGACATGATGGCGAAGACTTTTCCGGTTCCTGTCATGGTAATAGACCGGGAGTCGGACCGCATTCGTTGGGTAAGTCCGGGCTTTCTGGAGATGAGCCGGGCCAATCCCGAGCACTTGCGCTCTGAGAGTGCGCGGGCGGTGCTGGAGCGCTACTTTAGCCCGGCCCGAGCGCTGACCGACCTCTATGACCATAAGGCCCTCATGGCCGAGGTGAAAGCTGCCCTCCAAAGCGAGGACGGCACCACTTATGACATTCTTGGCGTATGGATGGGCATTCGGCTTGACCCTACCGAGGCGCCTCACCTTTATTTGCTGATTTTTCAAGATGTTACTGAGGAGGAGCGCCTCAAAGCCGAGCTCCATGTTTATTCCGAGGAGCTTAAGCAGCAGGTGGATGAACTATCTGCCCTGCAAGCAGAGCGGGAAAAGCTTCTATCAGAGCTGAAAGAACAGGCGGAGCATTTGCGGATGTTGGCTTCGATTGTAGCGAATACCTCGGTGATGGCGCTGATACTGGATAAGGAAGGGCGTATTTTGTGGGTGAATAGAGCCTTTGAGAAGCGGTACGGCTATACTCGTCAAGAGGCGGTCGGCAAGCATATCTGTGAGCTACCGGGTGTGCCCTGTCATCTTTTGCCCAAACCGAACGAGGACCCTTCTAATATCCATTGTATTGCGCAGAGGCTTTCTCCCCAGGGCCTGGATGAAGAAGCCTACTACCACAGCCCAGGTGGTGACGGGTTCTGGGCGCATGTGACCATCACCCCTGTTTTGGATGAGTTAGGCGAGGTGAAGTATTACACGGTTCTGATGCAGGATATTACAGCGCGCAAAGCGCGCGAGGAAGAGCTCCGGGAGCGAAATGCCGAGTTAGAGGCGTCTATACGGTATGCGGCCCGGCTACAGCAGGCTTTCCTGCCCAAAAATCTCGATGGCTTGCGGGCTTACTTCAAGGATGTGGGGTTGTGGTACCAGCCTTTGGAGGCGCTTGGTGGCGACTTTTATGGCTACCTCCCCGTGGAAAATGGCGTAGTATTAGGCATTGGGGATGCTACGGGCCACGGCATCCCCGCCGCTCTTATCAGCGTCTATGCCGTTACAAGCCTTTATGAAAAAGTCAAGCAGCATGGCCTGCATATAGAGAAAGCCTATGAGGAGCTCATGGAGAGTATCCGGCAGTTTTTCAGGGAGAGAAACCAGGCCTCGGAGGGGTTTGAGCTGGGGCTTTTAGCCTATGAGCCGGGTACCCAGACAGCGCATTATTTAGGGGCTCGGCGGCCTCTTTGGCTTCTGCGGCATGGGGAGATATACGTGGTGGAGGGGGGGCGCATGGATGTGGCGGGCCAGACCTTGCCGGGTTCTGCCAGTGTCTTACAGCCCACCGTCCAGAAGCTGCGGCTGGAGCCAGGCGATCGGCTGTATCTCTTCTCGGATGGGGTGGTCGATCAAATAGGCGGTCCCGACCGCAAGCGCTTCTCCCGCACGCGTCTCTCTGCTTTCCTGCGAGCCAATAGCTATCTCCCCATGTCGGAAATCATACAACTCCTCCAAGAGGCTATTCGCACCTTCATGGGCGCAGAGCCGCAAACGGATGATATCGTCTTTATAGGCCTGGAAGTCTAATCTGCCTTTTTCCCCTGTCGGTGGTGGGAAAATCGCTACCTACCGCTTTTTAGCATCCGGGGGGGTTCTACCAATTTGATGCAAAGAGTTTCTGAATGCGAGTTAGTGGAATTTTGTAGGGCCGCCGCCCGCCTTC
>JAVVHK010000127.1:0-4740 GCA_032249525.1 Bacteroidota bacterium
CGCTGGCCGCCGCCCAAAAAGAACATTTATACAATCCCCCGCCCAGAAAAGCCTCTCCCTAAGTTCATACTCCCCAACGCCTAACCTTACGGCCATTTTAGGCAGTCCCCCGTAGAGTCTAAGAGCCTTTTCTGACCTATGCCAGAAAGTACTGAATGCTGGCAAATCCCCGAGCGCCTAAGGCACGGGCCTTTTCTATGCGGTCAGGGCTGGTGAAGCCCCCGATGGCTATAATGGGGAAGTTTGGGAAGCGCTTCACCGCTTCCTCAAGGGTGGAGAGGGGGAGAGGGGCCTGCAGGGGATGGGAAGCGGTCTGGTAGAAGTGGCCCAGCCAGGCATAGTCGGCCCAGGTGGTGGCTTCTTCCAGCTCTAATAGGTTGTGGCAGGAGCGGCCAAAGAGGTAGGAGGGATGGGGCCGATGGGTAGGGGGGGTGTCGCTGGCCGTGAAATGCTTGCCATGGCCGTAGAAACCGGGGCCGCTACGGCTGTGCCAGAGCCAACGGACGCCCTCCCACCTTTGCGCCCACCGCCACAGCTCATCCATAGAAAGAGGCACCTCCAACCGCAAGACCAACATTGTCGCTCCCCGCGCTAAGGCCTTCTCCGCCCACCGATCCAGCGAATCCACCGAAAGCGGCGTTACCGCCACCTGCTCCCAGGGCAAAAGCTTACTCAACCCGAGAAAGGAGGAAGTAGTACCGGCGTCCATTCGGGCGCACCTCTTTAACCGTAGGTGGAAGCGCGTAAGTCCGCCAGCTATTACTGACCGAAAAGCGCTTCACCTCCCCATCCACCAAAAACTCCACGGGATAGTCAAAACCGCTTACTGACGTCAAGCACCGCACCTTAAGGCGCTTTTCCCCTTCCCCCTCCTCTACGCCGTACTGAAGAATAGGAGGCCGAGCCTCTCCCAGATAGGCCCAGAAAAATGGCTCATAGTCCCCTCCTAACTGGCGACTGATGAAAGCAATCACCTCTTCTGTGGAGGTTACCTTGAAGCTAAAGCTATCCTGCAAGGCCCTCAGCATCCGAAACCATAGGGAGTCGTTATTTACGATGCTACGCAGGGTGTGGAGCATCCAGGCGGACTTGTAATAGATGTCGGTGTTTCGGGTCTGGTCGTAGTTGATCCCTTTGGGGCCTTGGATGGGACGGCGATTCTGGATGTGGGACTTTTGGGAGAGGAGGTAGCGGATAGCCGCCTCGTAGCCGTGGTAATATTCTATGTAGAGGGCTTCGCTATAGGTACAAAAGCCTTCCTGCACCCAGAGGTCGGCGTTATCCGCCACTGTAACATGATTACCCCACCATTCGTGCCCTGTTTCATGCAGGATGATGTAATCAAAGTCCCAGTCGGGGTCTTTTCGGAAGTGGTTGCCGTAAGCGATGGCGCTTTGGTGCTCCATGCCATAGTAGGGGGATTCCACGAGGCCATACCCATCCCGTTGGGGCGGGAAGGGACCAAAATAATGCTCCATAGCACGCAGGACTTTACGGGCTTCCGTCGCCATGTATGAATAACCCTTATCTGCATTTTCCGGCAGGAGGGTGAAACGCATCGGGATCACTTGGCCTGAGATAGAGTGGAAAGTATCTTCCCGAGTGACGTAGCCCGGAGCCGCATAGAAGGTTACATTGTAGGTGTTGATGGGATAAGTAACGCGATAGGTAAAGCAGGAGTCGGAGCCTTGGGTAAAGGAGCGGGTGAATTGGCCATTGGCCACGGCACGCAGGGGGGCAGGCACGCAAATGGTGATTTGGAGGCTGTCGGGTTCGTCGGAGAGGTGGTCTTTGAGGGGCCACCAGATGCTGGCACCCAGCCCTTGGCATGCTACGCCGATCCAGGGTTGACCGCTGGGGGTTTGCCTCCAGACAAAGCCGCCATCCCAAGGGGGCAGAGGTGCCGACCTCGGCTTTCCCCTGTAACGCACCCGCCAAGTATGCAAACTGCCTCTCGGCCAGCTTTTGCTTTCCGGAACCGCTACCCAAATCGCCCGGGTATTAGGAACGCGCCGATACCGAGCTTTCACCCCATCTACCCATATCCCCTCTATCGTGAGTCGCTCATCTAAGTCTATCTGAAGGGTATCGCTCCCCCCCTGCCACTGAAAACGACAAGTAACATCCCCCGATATCGCCTGCTGCTTGGGAGCTACTCGCACAGTTATGTCATAAAATCCTACTTCGTAGCAGGTTCGGTAGGGGTTGAGACTGCCCAAAAGAGTGTCGGCAAGGCTGGGTTTCTTGGAATTGCCCTGCTGCGCGCACGCTAAAAGGGGTAAAAGCCAACCACCTACGAAGAGCCGCCGCATAACATGAGCCCACATAAGCGATACAAAAGATGAGCCGATACAATAGCGTCTATTTCGGCGCCACCCGTCTCACATAGATCAAAGCCTATAATCCTTCGGCCCGAACGTACAATGGAGTCTAAGAGAAAGCTAAGCTGTTCGTAGTTTAGTCCGCCGGGGACTGGGGTGCCGGTATTGGGGACATAGCCTACTTCCAGAACATCTACATCCAGGCTGATATAGACATTTTCGGGGAGGAGGCTCACGATCTCGCTGCAGACTTCGCTCCAAGGGCGGCCTTGGTACAGCGTCCGAAAGAGCCGCCGCATTTCATATACTTGGATTCGGGGATAGTGGAGTCGGGCATATTCTACTTCGCTTCTATCCCAGTCGCGCACGCCTACGGCCAGCAGGCGGTTTATCCCCCGCTCCTGAGAAGCATGATAAAGTACGGTGGCATGCGAATAGCGCATCCCCCGGTAAGAAGGCCGCAAGTCTGCATGCGCATCCAAATGCAAAAGCGCATACCCCGGCCGCTCCTGGCTTAGCACCCGATGCACCCCAATCGGCACGCTATGATCTCCCCCAATAACCCCGAATGGCTTACCCGTCCGAAGCACTTCCCGCACCCAATCCATAACCGGATGAAGCACCCACGCCTCATAAAGCGCATCTCTATCCTCCTCTGGAGGTAAGGCCTCCAGCGGCAGATGCTCGAGGTAGATTTGGGCGTTCTCTAAGGCTTCGCAGTCAGGGCTGTAATGGTCTATATGGGTAGAAACCGCTTGGATGAGGCGAGGCGCATGGGCAGTGCCAGAGCGGAAGCTGATACCGCCTTCCCAGGGGATGCCCAAAAGGTAGAGATCCGCATTCTCCCAGCTCACCTGGCGCTCATAAATGGCTTCCCCTGTGCGGATAGCCGCGCGCAGCATAAGGCAAAGGTAGGGGAGGATGGGGGTTTCTACGCCTGAGCTACTCTTCCTTTCCTGCCTGGGCCTTGAGCCACGCCAGAATCTCGGAGGGACTATTTTCTGGGGAGACCCCGCGCCGAATCAGAGCCACTTTTCCCTCAGGGGCTATCACCACCACATCCCTACTGCACATCCCCGCAAAGACCTTCACCCCAAAAGCCTTAGCCACCTCTCCCCCCTTATCTGTCAAAAGGGGCACCCGTAACCGATACTTCTGCCGAAATCGCTTATGACTCTCCGCACCCTGCAAACTAATCCCATACACTTGGGCCTTGACCTTGTAAAACTCGTCCAGCAGCCGAGAGAATTCCTGCGCCTGTTTAGTGCATCCGGGCGTATCGTCGTGCGGGTAAAAGTATAGCACCACCCACTGCCCTTTTAGCTGGGCCAGATTGACCTCTTGGCCGTTCTCATCCTGAGCAGATAGGGTAGGTGGAATAGCATCACCGACTTGCAGGCTCTGAGCCGAAAGGATAGCTCCTAAGAGGCTACCCATGGAAAGCCAACGCATGTTTCTCAGAACATAATATCTTTGGGGGATGTTTGTGCGAGTGGTGGTGGGGCTTGGGGTGGTGCTGTGGGGGTGTCGGCGAGCAGAGGCCCCTAACTGGGCGGAGGGGTCCGGTTATCCGGACAGTGTGGCGGCGATACTCGTGCGGCGGTGTGCGGGCTGTCATGGAGCCGGTGGAGCTTCGGGGGTCTCGGAACATGGGCATGGTAATGATAGCCCTTTGCCTGCGCCGCTGACGGGCACGAAAATCAACCTCACCCGATGGGATAGTCTTTTTTATGGGTACCGGGGAGAGGTGCCCATGGTGGTGCCGGGCTTCCCCGAATGGTCCCACCTCTTATGGCAGGTCAATCGCTTCCCTGAGATAGCGCCCACCGCTGAGCCTATCATGCCCCCACCTCATCCCGACAGCAGCAATCTCCTTACACGTGAGGAGGTTCTGCGGCTCAAAGCCTGGCTCGCCGCAGGAGCACCCAATAAGGACGGCCGCCGCCCCTACGCTGAAATGACTTCCACCCCCCACCGCAAGGTCTTCGTCTGCAACTCCGGAAGCGACCTCATCGCCGTCTTTGACGCCGATAGCTATCGGCTCATCGCATATATCCCCGTAGGAGTAGCACCAGCAGTCATAGAGAGTCCGCATTACGTACAAATTTCGCCGGATCAGCGTTACCTCTATGTAACCCTCATCGCAGGCAGCGCTGTAGAGAAATACCGCACTGATACCTACGAAAAAGTAGGCCGCGTAGAAGTAGGCCCCGAACCTGCCCATATTGAGTTTAGCCCGGACGGGCGGTACGCAGTGATTACCCATTTTACCGACATAGCCCCCGTCAAGCTCACCTTGATAGATGCAGAGGCCATGGTCGTCTTAGATGAACTGCGAGATCCTTCAGGACTCATCATAGCCCGGCCTCACGGCCTGTGGGTAACCCCAGACTTCCGATATGCGTATGTAACCGCCAAC
>JAVVHK010000128.1:0-4670 GCA_032249525.1 Bacteroidota bacterium
GTGCCCGCCCGCAGGGCGGGCACGCCCATCCCCTCTTCACATTCTAAGAAAGCCTTGACCTCAAAATGGTATTACAAGCAAGGGCTTGGCACACGGCCCCCTCTCCATGGCACTCCAAGCTGGAGCATTCCCTGTAACGTCCTTACATGTAGAAAAGGGAGATGCATACAAAGCCCTCATAAATTCCAGTTGATGCCCACGAAGGCCTGGCGCGGCGGTAGGTAACGAGCGGGGTTGTCAGGAGGAGGACCGCTGTCTAAGGGGCTAGGATACTTTGGATCACGCCAACCCAGTGGCACATCGTCGGGATATTCATACGCCCGCCCCGTAACGGGATTGATAATGGCGGCATTCTTGTGATTGAGGAGATTGCGCACTTCTATAAAGAGGGAGAGACGTTCCTTCCAGAAGCTACGGGTGAGGCGCACATCTACCCAACGCCAGGGGCTGCCGATTTTGGCATTGCGGCGGGATTCATCCAGCTCATAAATGGGTCGGTCGGTTAGCGGCTCCCGCCCTGCCAAAAGAGTCGGCGTATAACGCAAACCCGACTTATAGGTCATGGAGGCAAAGAGCGTGAGGTTTTGCAGGTACTTATGAGCGGAGGGCGGAGATTTCAGGATCGTCCAAGCCTTGATATCCCAAGGACGATCCCACGCTAAGAAAAACTCCTTATTCGCATCTACTCGGCCCTGCTGGCGAATCTGCAAAAGGGACTCCAAGGCCGAGTTAGACTTTCCAGTGGCTACTTGATAGGTGAGGCTGCCAGCGACTTTGAACCAAGCGCCCACCTGCTTTTGGAGAAAAACATCCACACCACGCACTCGGGCATAGTCTAAATTGACAGCAAAGAGCCGTTCTGTAAAACGTCCTGTTTGGTCCCGAATCGTGATCACCCGATTGACGATGAAGTCAAACTTGTCGTTGTAGAAGGCACTTATGGTGATGGCCCAGCCGCTCCCGAGGTTGGATTTGAGGCCGATTTCGTAGCCTACATTGACTTCGGGGTTGAGGTTGGGATTGCCGAGGTTAGCTAAGAAGGAGCGGTCTTGGTAGACGGGGTCCAGCCCCGCATATACGAAGCGGGGATGGGGTAACCTGGCGGCATGGGAGTAATTGAAAAAGAGCACATGATTGTCTGTCACGGGGAAGGACACCCGCAGGCGCGGGAGGAGGCGGACCTTATAGCGGAGGCCCAGGATGGGTATAGTTTGTTGTTGGTATTTCTCTCGGACGGCATCCAGGATTGGGGCTTGGGGGTTTCGGATGGCCTCATCCACGAAGCGGCCCGGAGCCCAGTACCAGAGCCGAGCCCCCATACTCACGACAATCCCCTTGTACCGAATCCGATCCTCAAAGAAAATACCCCCTGTCACCGGCCGCACCCGCCAAATATCATTACTGCTCCCGATGCGATTAGAGGCAAAGACTTGCCCATTGTCCAGGCGAATAGGAGCGCCCACCCAAGGACGAATAACATCTATCCACTGGTAATGCGCCATGCGGTGCTCCCACCCATATATCCAGAAGTGCGCCGTAGAACGAGGCTGATAGGTCGTTTTGACCTTGATGGTGTATTCCTCAGCAAAGTGGTCGTGCCACAGGGTGGCAATGCCGCCATTATTGTAGAGGCCGATGGGCGCATTCACATAGACGACGGAGTCGCCGGGGTTGTAGAGGGTAACGGGATCGGTGATGATGGAGGCTGGGTCATAAATCTGCCGAATGACGCTATCTCGGAAGGGCCGCCCGTTGGCGTCGGCCCGTAGATTGACAAAGAGGCGGGAAAGGGTCAGCTCCCCCGTCCAGCTTTTGGAGAGGATGCGGTTGAGCTTGAGAATGGCGAGGTTGGAGCGGTGGGTGTAGGTATTGGCGTTATCCGGCTGGAGGGCGAAAAGGTGCTGAAAGCCCGGCACCATAATCTGGTCGCTGCCAATGATTTGGAGGGAACGGGTGTTTTGGTTGATATTGAGGCTTTGCTGAAGGGAGAAGGTGAGTTTGGTTCGGTTGTCTAAGCGGTAGGCGAGTTTGAGGGTGGCGGACCACTTATTGTCTTGGCGGGGAGCGAAAAGCTGGCTTTTAGTAGGGGTACCGAGGGGTTTTCGGAGAAGCTGGAAAAGGGCATCTCGGCTCGTACTTTCTTCCAGGAGGCTGCTGTAGAGTTGGGAGGCTCGGACGCCGAAGTATTCATCGGTCAGGCGCACATCGGCACTGGTAAAGAGGGTAAGGCGGGGGCGCTGGCTTTCTTTATCTTTTAGGAGGAGGGGACCTCCGATGGCGAAGTTGAAGATATCGGTATTCCACCCTTCTTTGAGGAGGAGGCCGCCCAGCTGGTCTTTTTGGTAGCGGCCGTTGAAGCGCCATTTATCGCCGCCCTCCCGCAAACGCACCGCCACCACGCCAGAGGTGCCATCCCCGTACTCTGCATCCACGCCCCCTGTGATAACTTCCATTTCTTCGATGGCGACTTGCGACACTTCTACGCCGAAGCCAGTCCCCGCTAAGGGGTCCTGAGCATTCACGCCTTCTATCACATACTGCGTCTCGTAGACGCGTCCACCCCGAATCTGAAGGCCATCCAAGGTTTGGGCCACACCCGGCATAAGGGAAGCCATCGTCTGCACATCTACCGCTGTCGTCTGCCGAATCTCATCCCCACTTATTCGCAGATCACTTTTGCCCGACTCCAGATTCACGACGGGCTTTTCGCCGATGATTTCTACCGTCTGCAAAGTCGTCCCCACAGGCGAAACAGGGATATGGAGCGTCAAAGTCTGGTCTGATTTGATGGTGAGCCGGGTCAGAAGGACTTCATTGTATCCGACATAGCTTACCCGAAGGTCATAGGTGCCCGGCGTTATGTCTTTTAGGACGAAGCGGCCCTCGTCGTCGGTGTAGGTGCCCTTGTAGGTGCCCACCAGCACAACGGTAGCCCCTATAAGCGGCTCCCCTGTCTGTTTGTCTTTCACGATACCCTGAATGGTGCCCTTTTGCGCCTGCAAAAAGGCCATCAGAAAAGCCCATATAGCCAGACTTCTCATGGTTGGAAGGCGTTATTTACGGTCTGGAAGAAGGCGATGCGATTGCCCGAGAGCTGATGAAGGGGCAGAATAAAGAATATCAGGCGATACTTATGGGGGGTGGAGCCTTCGGGGAAGGCGACGGCGGCGGCTTTGGAGAGGCCTGAGGGCCAGGGCTGACCATTTCCCTGGATGAGATTGGGCATCTCGTAGAGGGTGATAGCTGTGCCCTTGGCATAAGGCGGATTGATAAGGCTCATGTAATACGGCAGGCCATTGGAGAGGGCAGGAAAGGTCGCCTCTAAGGGAGTCACCGCACCGCCGGGCGCTAAGAGGCCATTTTGTACGGTCGTGCTGATGCTATCCATGGGTCCCCAGCGGAAAATGGGAGAAGAGGGTTCTACGCTACTGCGAATGGGGCTATTGACTAAAAGGCGACCTCCGTTTTGGAGGTAGGTTTGGATGACGGACTCTATTTCTTCTAAACGTCGGAAACGTTCTTCTTCGGCCCCGCCAATCCAGAAGACCCGCTCATAGAGGCGAAAGATGTGGAGCCATGTAGGGTTGTAGAGAGGGACTTGTTGGGCGGGGGAGCGGAGGTCCCACACATCGTAGCCTTCGCTCCAGGCTGCGGTGAGGTCGGGGGTGAGAGTGGTAATGGCTTCGGTAGTAGCCCAGTTGTCAATGACGAGCCAGGAGCCACTCTTAGGACGGATGTAGATGGGTTTGGTGCTATCTATGGGGGAATAGAGGCGAGCATTGTCTCGGACCTGGAAGTAGATACGCACGGTATCGCCTAAGGGCAAGGGGTCGCTTAAGGTGGTGAGGGGGGTTTGGGCGATGCCGCTATAGAGGCGAGTGGGGGAAGGGGTTCGAGGATCGGTAGGCACTAAGGTAAGGGTAGTATGTCGCGCCGGAATGCCCTGCCAGCTCCCACTGCGACCAATACGAATGTAGAGCGAGTCCAAAGTCTCTGGCCCATCCGGGTCGCTCACTTGCAAAACCAGCGTAAGGACAGGAAGCGTCGTATCAGGTAAAGGAACAGAAGGGTCCAGACGGCAGGTGGGAGGGCTATTGCGCAGAGGTACGCGCAGGCGAGCCGGCGGATCGGTTTTTAGACCATCGTTATCTACGGCCCGGAGCTCAAAAAGTAGGTCCTTTTGGACTATGCCGGGCTCAAAAGTTACCACAAAAGTGCTTTCCTGCTGAGTGGTAAATTTCCATTCTCCGCCATCCACCCGAAGCTCATACCCTACCACGTATCCATCCGGGTCTTCCCCCCACCACCCCAGCACAAAACGCGAGGGAAGGCGATTTTCTCCTTCCAGTTGGATGCTATCTACGAAAAATCGGGCGATAGGAGGTTGTTTGGGGCGCGGTTCGCCTTTCTTACATCCGCTAAGCCCCAAACTTAGCCCTATCCCCAGCAGAAACCACCAACGCATCCCCGCAAATGTATCTTTTCCTTGTAAAAGCTTCGGTAAAGGCCTAATACCAATGATGCAAAGAGTTTCTGAACGTGAGTCGGTGGTATTTTGTGGGGCCGCCCCCCCCCCGAGGGGGGGGGGGGCCCCGGGGGGGGGGGGGGGGGGCCCCCCGCCGGGGGGGGCCCCCCCAACACCCAAAAAAAAAAAAAAAAAAAGAGACAAA
>JAVVHK010000129.1:0-4654 GCA_032249525.1 Bacteroidota bacterium
TAACTTAGGGTGCCAGGGACGAGACACAGTTACTCTCCAAGTAACAGACAGTGTAGAGATTACGAGGCTGGATAACGGATTTATTCCGGACTGTTATCCCGTAGCGGTGACGCTCACGGCGGAGGTGGAAGGCACGGGGAGTTTTACCTATTATTGGGACTTTGGGAATGGGGGGCGGGATACGACGCAGGTTCCTTCCACAACTGCTCTGTATAGCGCTCAAGGCAATTACACTGTGACCCTTATAGTTGTAAATACAGCGGGATGCCGAGACACGGCAACCCTTGGGATTTTCGTTCCAGCCACGGGCGAGCGCATAGATGCGCAAATCGTGTCGGCAGGGCCAGTCCTGGCAGGATGTGCGCCGCTAACGGTAAACTTTGAGGGGACAGGTACCAGCAGCATAGGTAATCCGCTAACCTTCTCGTGGGATTTCCGGGATGGTAGTACGGCCATTGGTACCCAAGCTACCCATACCTTCACGCAACCAGGGCAGTATAATGTGATATTCTACGCCCAAAGTTCGCCTCAGTGTTACGATACGGCGCAGGTGCTGGTGTATGTAGATGGGCAGCCCCAAGCTCAGATTATAGCTCCCCCTCAGCCCAGCAGTATTGGGTATTACATTGCCTCGCCGATTACTTTTACGGCTGCTTCTGGGCCGTATAATGTACGTTTCTTTTGGCGGGCGGATAGTCAGGCCGCTGGCACTGGTCCTACTTACACGGTTACCTACCTGCAAAAAGGAACTTACTGCGTCTATCTCACTGTAGAAAGTCAGTTAGGCTGTGTAGATACGGCGGTGTATTGTTTTGAGGTGAGTGGGTATGTTTTGCTTATTCCGAATGCTTTTACGCCGAATGGAGATGGAGTGAATGATCTTTTCCGGGTGGTGGGTTATGGGATGGAATATATTGAGCTGACGATATACGACCGATGGGGTGTGCAGGTATATTCGGGGCGAGGAACGGAGCAGGTTGAATGGGATGGGACGAAGGGCGGCACTCCGCTTCCAGAGGGGGCCTACGTGTATTTGGTGCGGTATAAGCTGGTAGATAAGGAGGGGGTAGAGTATCGTACTGGCACGGTAACCCTGCTCAGGTAAAAAGCGCTATGTTTGTGGTATGGAGAATGCATCCAAGGCGGCGTTGGTTGAGGCCCACGTAGAGGACCGGATTGGCTACATAACGTTAAATCGGCCGGAGCGGCGCAATGCTTTGAGTTATGCCCTGGTGAGTCAGCTAAAGGAAGCCTTTTCGGCCTGGCAAGGGGACCCTGCGGTTCGGGTGGTCGTTTTGCGTGCTAAGGGCCCTGTATTTTGTTCGGGTGCGGATATTGAGTACTTGCAGAAACTGCAAGACTATACGCTGCAAGAGAATTTAGCGGACTCCCTCCACTTGATGGAGCTTTATTTGATGATGTATCGGTATCCTAAGCCGATTATTGCGCAGGTGGAGGGGCCTGCTTTGGCGGGTGGGGCGGGGCTGGTGACGGTTTGTGATTTGGTGGTAGCGACTCCGCAGGCGACGATTGGGTATCCGGAGGCGCGGATAGGTTTTTTGCCGGCCATGGTAACTTACTTTCTTTTACGGCGGGTAGGTGAAGGGTGGGCACGCCAGCTCTTGATTACGGCTGAACCTATTAGGGCTGAAGAGGCACATCGCATGGGACTTTTTAACTATGTGGTTTCGGCTGAGGAGGTGGCTAATTTCACGAAAGAGCTAGCGATGCGCATAGCGACGCAGACTTCGCCTACCTCGCAGGAGTTTATTCGGAAGCTGATAGCGGACTTGCAAGATATGCCTTTGAAGGAGGGTTTAGAGTTTGCGGCGAAGATGAATGCGCATGCGCGGGCGACGGAGGATTTTCGGCGGGGGATAGCTGCCTTTTTGAAGAAGGAGAAGATCAGCTGGTGAAGGTTGCGGCGGCCGTCTGAGGTGATTTTGCAGGCGATATGGGCGCGGCGCCTGTATCAGCCGGCCTTGCGGACGACGGAGGGGGAGGTGGTGGAGGTGTTGCATCCTGGAGAGCCCCGGGGAGGCGAGGGGGGGCCGGACTTTCGGGCGGCGCGATTGAGAGTGGGGGGACTTTTATGGATAGGCGATGTTGAGGTGGATGTGGAGCCCCAAGGCTGGTATGCCCATGGTCATCACGAGAATCCGGCTTTCGGGCAGGTTGTGGTTCAAGTGGTATGGGAAGCGGTGGGTAACTATGAGGTTCGGGATTGGAGGGGGCGATTAGTGCCTGTGGTGCCGCTGGCTTCCTGCGTGGCTGAAGGGGTTCGTCAGCGTTTAGAACAGGCGCATGCGCCTATTCCCTGCGCGGCTTTAGCCAAGGAAGTTCCTGAAGCCATCTGGGAGGCGCTCTACGAGGCAGAAGGTGAGGCTCGTATAAGAAGCCGCCATAGGCATTACCGCACGCTGGAAGACTTATACCAGGCTTTTTGGGAGGCGCTTCTGTATGGGTTTGGGCTGCCGACTTTGGGGGAAGCCTTTCAGAAGCTGGCTCGGGCTGTTCCTCTGGCGCTGGTGCTCCGGTATCAAGGAGATGGGCTTAGCATGGAGGCCCTTCTGTTGGGGATGGCAGGCCTATTAGAGGGGCAGACAGCTAAGGAGCACCCGTATGAGGGGGAGTTACTAGAGCGGTGGTCTTATTTGCGGGCTAAGCATGGGCTTCAGCCACTTTCCATTCGGTGGGCTCGTTATCGGCCAGTGGCTTCTCCCTCTATTCGGTTGTCTATGGTTGTACAGCTGATTTTGCGGTATCCGGACTTGGCTACGCTTATTGCGCAGCCCCCTGAAGCCCTTCCTCTGCCTTCGCCCTACTGGCAGCGGCACTGGGCCTGGCAAAAACCCTTGCCTACCCCCTTCAGACGACCATCAGCCTTTCTTTTGCAAAATCTGCGCATCAACGCTTTATATCCCTTTGCGATTTACTATTATCGGCTTTTGGGGCAGGTAGAACGGGCTCTGGAATACGTAGATCGGCTGCGGGCACTTCCGCCTGAAAATCATTGGATTTCTCGGTTGTATGGTCAATGGGCTTACCCGGCTAAGAATGCATGGCAGACGCAGGGGCAGATTCACCTTTGGCGGGAGCGATGTAGTCAAAAGGCGTGTCTTACCTGCCCTGTGGGTCTGTATCTTCGTAAGCATGGTTAGGTTGGGAGGGATATTCTTAGGGGTACTTTGGGGGCAGGTGGCGGCCGTAGATACGGTGTATGGATTGGTGGGCCTTTCTTTGGAGATGGATAAGCGGGCTTTTTCGCCTGCATCGCTGATTCCGAAGGGGACTTTTCAACGGAAGACCTGGTATCGGTGGGCTGTAGATACGGCGTGGCAGGATATACCCTTGGGGGAAATACATCTGGCTTTTTATCGGGATAAGCTGCATACGATTGAGGTGAAGCTTTTTCGTTCTGAGGATGCAGAGGCGCTTTTGGTGTTATTAGAGGCGTATTTAGGGCGGGGGAAACAAGAGGGATATGCGCCTCGGTATCGGTGGATTGGGCAGCGGGCGATAGTGGTGTATGATCGGAATATTTTGACTGGGGTGACGACAGTGCGGGCGGAGAGTTTGGTTTTACAACGGCAGTTGGAGCGGGATGTGTATCGGGAGTATCAAGGTCGGTAGGGCATGGGTGGGGTGCGTCGTATAGCGATTTTGGGGCGTTGGACGCGGCGTATTCGGTTGGAGGCTTTGGAGGGATGGCGAAGTTTTTTAGTGGGGCGAGGGGTGGAGGTGTGGGTAGAGGAGCCATTTGGGCTGGCGTGGCAGGAGGCGGTGGGTACTTCGCTGGGGTGGTCAGTTTTTCGGCAAGGGGAGGAGGTTGCACAAGTGGATGCGGCGATTGTGATTGGGGGCGATGGGGCATTTTTGGATGCCGCCCGGATAGTGGCTCCTTATGAGGTGCCTTTGCTAGGCGTACATGCCGGGCGGTTGGGATTCCTCACGCCTGTGCCGCAAGAGGCGCTCATTCCTGCGACAGAAGCGCTTCTCTTGGGGCGCTACACGATTGGGATGCGCTCGCTTATTGCTGTGGCCTCCGAGGAGTTTTTTTGGAGTCCCCAGGAAAACTTTGCCCTCAATGAAGTAACTTTCTCCAAGGCCATCACCAGTGAAATGGTGCTGATTGAAGTTTATCTGAATGGAGAGTGGATGAATACTTACTGGGCGGATGGGCTAATTGTAGCTACGCCAACGGGCTCTACGGCGTACTCCTTAGCTTGTGGGGGGCCGATTGTAACGCCTACCTGTGAGGTGTTTATTCTTACGCCGATGGCTCCTCATACGCTCACGGTGCGCCCGCTGGTGATTCCCAATGATGGGGTACTTACCGTGGTTTGTCGGGCTCGGTCGGAGCAAATTCTGGTGGCCTTAGATGGGCGATATGTGCTGGTTCCTCAGGGCACAGCCTTTGCTTTGCGGAAAGCCGAATTTCCTCTTCGGATAATACAGCTTTCGGGATATAGTTACTTTCAGACGCTTCGGGATAGACTGGTTTGGGGATTAGACCGGCGAGAGTACTGAGGGGAGGGGTGTAGCTGCTTTATGGTGCTTTCCTGGAGAATAAAAAATCTTCTGACGGGGTGAGAGCTTATACCATTTCCCATTATAAACTTTCTTTTTGGGCGGCGGCCAGCGCCCAAAGGGC
>JAVVHK010000130.1:0-4636 GCA_032249525.1 Bacteroidota bacterium
TATTGGCTAAGGCGCTGGAAATAGCCGACCTCCCAGCTCGACAAGAGCTCAAAGAAGCTCTTAAGCTCCAAACGGCCGTGATATTTGTCTCCGAAAATCCGAAGTTACCCGCACAGGTCTTACGAGATTTTCGGGAAAAGAACAAGAAGGAGAAGCCGCTTTTCAAGGCGGCGTATGTAGAGGAGTCGGTCTTTTTGGGTGAAGAGCAGTTAGAGGCGCTTACGCGTCTCAAGACAAAGGACGAGCTGCTGGGCGAGCTAATAGGACGTTTGCAAGCCCCTATACAGAATGTGGTGGCGATGCTTCAAGGAGCTGGGCAGACGATAGCGGGCATACTCAAAACTTTATCCGAACGAAATTCCTAAATCCTAAACAGATATGGCAGACTTGAAAGCCCTTGCGGAAACTCTGGTGAATCTCACCGTGAAAGAGGTGAATGAGCTGGCGCTTATTTTGGAGAATGAGTATGGCATTAAACCTGCGGCGGCGGCACCAGTGATGGTGGCTGCGGGTCCAGCGGCAGCGGCGGCTCCTGCTGAAGCGCAGGCCCCCGCTAAAACCGAATTTGATGTCATCCTAAAGGCCCCCGGTGAAAAGAAACTGGATGTAATTAAAGTGGTGAAAAACATCACGGGCCTTGGCCTGAAAGAAGCGAAAGAGCTGGTAGATAAAGCGCCTCAGCCTATCAAACAAAAAATCTCCAAAGAGGAAGCGGAAGCCATTCGTCAGCAGCTTGCTGAGTTGGGTGCCGAGGTGGAAGTCAAATAAGTGCGTTCTCGCCTCGCTAAATTCCTTTTCCTGCGGTCGGCATCTACCCTGTCTTTGGATGGGGTAGGTGCGGCTTTTTGTTATACCAATGGGCTTCAATCGTATGCGGAGTGAGCGGGTTCGTTTTGGTGTGCATCGGCCGGCTGTAGAGGTGCCGGACCTTTTATCTATTCAGTTAGATTCGTTTCGGGCGTTCATGGACCTTCATACGCCGCCCGAAAAGCAAGAGAAAGAAGGGCTGTACCGGGTTTTCAAAGAAAACTTTACGGTACGAGACTCCAGGGAAGAATATGAGATGGATTTTAGGGGGTACATTCTGGACCCCCCGAGATATAGTCCAGAAGAGTGCAAGGAGCGCGGCTTGACCTATGGGGTGCAGCTGAAGGCTCGCTTTGCCTTATATCCGCTCAAACCCGATAACGAAATCTTCAAGCCTAAGGAGGAGTGGGTATACTTAGGGACGGTCCCATATATGACGCCGCGAGGCACTTTTATTGTGAGTGGGGTGGAACGGGTTGTTGTTAATCAGCTGCACCGTTCTCCTGGTATTTTGTTTACTGCGGTGCAGCGGGCAGGCACCTCCGAAAAGACCTACGGAGCCAAAATCATTCCTGCTCGGGGCACGTGGATCGAACTGGCTACGGATGCCACCGGCTACACGCGGGTATACCTGGACCGGAAAAAAGCCCTTCCCATCACGCTACTCTTACGCGCTATGGGCCATGGCACCGATGCTGACTTGGTACGGCTCTTCAACATCGCCGAAGAAGTGCCCCTCAAACTAAACTCCATCAAGTCATTTTTGCCCTATGTAGGGCGTAAGCTGGCCACCCGTATTGTCGCTGCCCACCAAGAAGAGATTGTAGACCCCGAAACCAGCGAAACCACCGCTGTCCAACGCTTCCAACAGTTTTTTGATGTAGGGCATGTGCTCACTGAAGAAGACTGGAGCACCCTAACTGAACTGCGTATTGACCGGCTCTACCTCATCAAGCCTGAATACGAAGACGAACGTCACATCATCCTAGCCACTTTGCGGAGGGACCCCTCCTACTCCGTTACGACCGCCTGCCAGGAAATCTACAAACTCCTCCGCGGCACAGAAGGCCAAACTGACCCCGAAACTGCCCGCCAATACGTGGAAAAACAAATCCTCTCCGATAAGCGATACGACCTGGGCGAAGTAGGTCGCTATCAGATTAACCGAAAACTCTTCGGAGAACAGCGATTCTCGGACCGTGTTTTGCGGGTAGAAGACTTTGTTGCCATCGTTGAGCGGCTCCATCTGCTCATGCAGGGCAAAATAGAACCCGATGAAGAAGACCACCTTAGCCATCGGCGCATTCGGACCGTGGGCGAACATATGTACCAGCAATTCTCCGTGGGCCTTGCCCGCTTAGCTAAGGGCGTACGCGAAAAAATGAGCACCATGGAGTCTGAAGACTTCAAGCCCAGCGACGTGATCAACCACAAGGCATTCCTCAGTGCTATCAATCAGTTTTTCACTCGGGGGCAGCTCAGCCAGCTTGTAGACCAGACCAATCCCCTCTCGGAGTTAGCGCACAAACGGCGCATTTCGGCTATTGGGCCCGGTGGACTCTCCCGAGAACATGCTGGCTTTGAGGCTCGCGATGTGCACTTTTCCCATTATGGCCGCCTCTGCCCCATCGAAACCCCCGAAGGCGCTAATATCGGCCTCATCAACTCTCTCGCCATTTACGCCCGCATCAACGAATTAGGCTTCTTAGAAACCCCCTACCACCCTGTCAAAGACGGCAAGCCGCAGTTTGATCAAATCGTTTACCTGACAGCCGACCAAGAAGAAAAACATCCGATTGCGCCCTTAGCGTCCTTCCTCAATGGAGATACCCCTCAAGAAATGCAAGTACGTTACGGGGGCGAATATCCCGAAGTCCCCGTGGAAGAGGTCCGCTTCACCGATGTGGCTACCGACCAGATGCTGGGGCTCTCGGCTTCGCTGATACCTTTCTTAGAGCATGACGATGCCAATCGTGCTCTTATGGGCTCTAACATGCAGCGGCAAGCCGTCCCCCTCCTGCGCCCAGAAGCCCCCATTGTCGGCACTGGGATGGAAAAATATGTCGCCAAAGACTCCCGCGTGCTCATCTATGCCCAATACCCTGGCGTCGTAGAATACGTAGATGCCACCCAAATTCGAATCCGCTATGAGCGCCCTTACGAAGAAGCGCTGGTAAGCTTTGAGGACGATGTGGTAACCTATGAGATTCCGAAGTTCCGGCGCACCAATGAGAATACTTGCCTCAACCTGCGGCCTATTGTTTCCCGTGGCCAGCGAGTGGAGGCGGGCCAGCCCTTAGTGGAAGGTTTCTCCATTGAAAATGGGGAGCTGGCGCTGGGTAAAAATCTCCTTGTAGCTTTCATGCCTTGGCAGGGCTATAACTTCGAGGATGCCATCGTCATTTCGCAGCGGCTCGTGCAGGACGATGTACTCACCTCTATCACTATTGATGAGTATGAAGTAGAGGCTCGTGAGACCAAAGCGGGGCCTGAGGAGTTTACCCGGGAGCTGCCTAACGAATCTGCCGAACGCGTCCGATGGTTAGATGAAGAAGGCATCGTCATGGTTGGCACCGAAGTGCGCGAAGGTGACATTCTCGTGGGGAAAGTTACCCCTAAGGGCCAGACCGCCGAGCTCACCCCAGAAGAAAAACTCCTGCGCCAAATCTTCGGCGAACGCAGCACCGATGTGAAAAGCACTCCTCTCGTCATGCCCCCAGCTACCCATGGCTATGTCATTGGCACTCGCCTCTACCGAAAAGACCGAAAAATCAAAGATCCCGCCCTCCGACAACAAAAAGAAAAAGAATTAGAAGCCCAGTTTGAGCGTCAAGTCCTCGCCCTCAGAGCCCGCATGTATGAAAAACTCTCTAAGCTCTTAGAAGGAAAGAAACTTGTCTCCATCCGCGATAAGTACAATCAGGAGCTGCTCCCCCCCTCCAAGAAAGTAACCAGCCGCTGGCTTTCCACCCTCAAGTACGAAGAGCTTAACCCCACAGGCTGGACAGATGACCCCCATACAAACCTCCTCATTGAACGTCTATTCCAAAACTACATGGCGTTGTATAGCCGGTATGAGGCCGACCTCAAGCGAGAGAAACATCATCTTACTTCTGGTGATGAGCTGGCCAATGGCGTCCTGAAAATGGCCAAGGTCTATGTAGCTACCAAACGCAAAATCAAAGTGGGGGATAAGCTAGCGGGGCGCCACGGCAATAAGGGAGTTATTGCCAAAATCGCTGCCGTGGAGGATATGCCCTACTTGGAGGACGGCACGCCCGTGGATATTGTGCTCAATCCCTTAGGCGTACCTTCTCGTATGAATATTGGGCAGATATTTGAGGCTATCTTAGGGTGGGCGGGGTATAAGTTAGGCAAGCGTTATGAGGTGCCGCCTTTTGCGGGGGCCTCATATGAGCAGGTCAACGCCGAGCTGGAGAAAGCAGGCCTTCCCAAAGACGGGCGGGTCTACCTTTACAATGGTTTGACGGGAGAGCGTTTTGAGCAGCCTGCTACGGTGGGGGTCATTTACATGCTCAAGCTGGACCACATGGTAGATGATAAGATGCATGCCCGTTCGGTGGGGCCTTATGGGGTTGTGACCTCGCAGCCTTTGGGGGGCAAAGCCCACTTTGGTGGTCAGCGCTTCGGCGAAATGGAAGTGTGGGCGCTGCAGGCTTACGGTGCCGCCTACACGCTTCAGGAGATGCTGACGGTGAAGTCCGACGACGTTGTCGGACGCACCAAGGTCTACGAGGCGATCGTCAAGGGCGACGACACGTTCGAGGCCGGCATCCCCGAGAGCTTCAACGTGCTGGTGAAGGAGATG
>JAVVHK010000131.1:0-4600 GCA_032249525.1 Bacteroidota bacterium
CCGGGGGGCGGGCCGCCGCCTCAGCACGGGGCCGCCGCCCGCCAAAGGCGGGCGGCGGCGCCACAAAATACCACCAACTCGCACTCAGATAACTCTTTGCATCGAGCTTCCCCTCTACCTGCCACCCTCTTAGGAGGGCGTGTGGTCCTTCTCTCAGCACAGGTAGCTTCCTATTAGCCAAATGGAGGTCGTTGGCTTGGGAAAGTGCGATGACCTTCCTGTCTTACTTTTGCTCAGATGTCCCTTCTACCTGCGATCCTTTTAGGTGGGTGTGTGGTTCTTCTCCCAGCGCAGGTAGCTTCCTACTATCGGCAGCTTCACCTACGGCTCTTTCCCCTCGTAAATGACACCACCCAGCGCAGCTGGCTCCCTAAGCTCCGCACCGAAATGGAAAAACTGCGAAAAGTAGAGTGGAATGACCGCTTCTTTCGGGAAGTAGCTACCCTTTACTTAGAAGCGCCCGACGAAGTCCCTGCCCTCTGGGATAGCATTCAGTACGAAACGGGCATCTCCACCGTCTATCTTCGTCAGCTGTGGCAAACCTTAAGGGACCCGGAGGCCTCTCCTGACTATCTTATCAGCAGCTGGAAAGCCCTCCTTAGTGCCGCCAAAACCGACACAACCTTGGAGGGGGCGATTCTACAAGACTTAGTATCGCTGGGCGAAGTCGCTATAGAGGTGTGGCTTCCTGCAGGTGCGAGGGTAGTCCCCATTGTAGAGGCCACCTGGATAGGGTATCTTCGGGGGCTTTGGGCGGCTTATCGCTTCATGGGCTTTGGGGAATCGCCCGAAACCTGGCAGCAAAAGTATGGGATCATCACCGCTATTGGCCTCTTGGAGTATTATGCTTACGGAGAGGCGGCTAACCGCTATCGCGCATGGAAACGAGGGTATTGGCATTAGCCGAAGGCATCCTAAAGCAAGATCGGGTGGCCTTGGGACGAGCGCTTTCGCTGATTGAGAGTCAGCGTCCTGAGGATATTCCGGTTCGGGCCGCCCTCCTCAATAGCCTCCCCCTGCGAACGCTGAGCTTTCGGATTGGCTTTACAGGTGCTCCCGGCGCCGGCAAAAGCACCCTTATAGATGTCCTCGGCGCTTACCTCCTTCAGGCCGAACCCGAAGCCACCCTCGCTATCCTCACCGTAGACCCCAGCAGCTGGCGCAGCGGAGGCAGCCTCTTAGCCGACCAAACCCGCATGCGCCGACTCTCTACCCATCCCCGGGTCTTCGCACGTACCTTCGCCTCGGGAGGGCACCTCGGCGGCCTCCACCCCCGCATCCGCGAAGCCGTCCACCTGTGCGAAAGCGCCGGTTTCACCTATATCTTCTTAGAAAGCGTGGGCACCGGCCAAAGCGAAATAGAACTGCGCTACGTATGCGACTTTCTCCTGTATGTAGCCCTGCCCAACATGGGTGACGAAGTACAGGGCCTCAAGCGCGGCCTCATGGAAGCCTTAGACGGCATCGCCCTCAATAAGTCCGACACCGTCAGCCCCGAAGTCCTACGTCGCGTCCTCTTCCAGTTAGAAACGGCCCTGCACCTCCTGAGACCCCACGACTCACTTTTCGTCCTCCCCGTCTCCGCCCTACGAGAAGAGCATATCCCCGACCTTTACCAAGCGCTCCTCAGCCATCGCCCACCAGAAGCTACCCTCCTTTCCCAGCGCCAAGCCCAAGAAAGCTACTGGCTGGAACGTTACTGGCAAGAAACCCTCGCCATCTGGCTCCAAAACTCTCCCCACGGCGCCTTCTACCAAGACCTCAAAACCCGTCTCTCCCAAGGCGACTCCCTCTGGAACCTCATGCATGCCATTGCCCATCACTTCGGCCTAACTCCCTAACTTCCTATGCGCATCGTGGGCTTTACTATCCTGCGCAACGGCCTCCTCTTAGATTATCCCTTCCGAGAGTCTATTCTTTCGGCCCTTCCCCTGTGCGACCGCTTTATCGTCTCCGTAGGGCAAAGCGAAGATGGCACCTACGAGGCCATTCAAGAGTTAGCCCAGGCCCATCCCACCATAGAGGTGCGCCAAAGTACTTGGGACCTCTCTAACCGCCAAGGCGGAAGCGTCTTAGCCATAGAAACCAATAAAGTCCTGCAGGACCTTCCCCCCGCTGACTGGGTGCTTTACCTTCAAGCCGACGAAGTGCTTCACGAAGACGACTATCCTGCCATCCGACAAGCCATGCAAGAAAATCTAACCGACCTGCGAGTGGAAGGGCTGGTGTTTGAGTATCTTCACTTTTATGGGAGTTATGAGTGGGTGGGGGCATCTCGGCGCTGGTATCGGCGGGAGGTGCGGGTGATTCGTCCTTGGCCGGAGATTCGGGCCTATCGGGATGCTCAGGGTTTTCGCCGGGGAAGGAAAAAACTTCGGGTGCGTCCTGCTGGCGCCCGTATCTTTCACTACGGGTGGGTGCGCCCACCTCAGAATCAGCTCCAAAAAGTTCGCCATATAAGCCGTTACTGGCATGACGATGCCTGGATTGAGAAGACCTTCCAAGGGGGTTTCTCGTACGACCTGAATCAGCCCCTTCAACGCTTTACCGGGACCCATCCCGCCGTTATGCAGGCCCGCATCGCCGCCGCGTCATGGGATTTCCCTTATGATCCCACCCAAGTTCGGCCCCCCCTCAAAGAACGTATCCTCAACTGGATAGAGCACCACACCGGCTGGCGCATAGGAGAATTTCGCAACTACCGCTTTGTCTGACCTCCGCCCGCCAAAATGTGCGTATGGCAAAGAATTTGTTAACTTTACCACCATGATGCGGCCAGAGCCTAACACGTTACTCGTAGCCCAGCCGCTATTACGGGACCCGAACTTCGCCCGCACGGTCGTGCTTCTGGTGGCGCACGATAGCGGCGGTAGCCTCGGTTTCGTCCTGAATCGCCCAGCTCCCGTCCGCGTGCAAGAAGTGACCGACTACTTCGGCGATATAGACTATCCCCTCTTTATTGGCGGCCCGGTCCAGCGAAATACCCTCCACATCATCCACACCTTAGGCGATATCTTACCTGAGAGCCAGCCCATCGGAAAATCTATCTATTGGAGCGGAAGCTGGAAGCACTTGCGCTCTCTCTTAGCTGTGCGGGACCTGCCGCCTAATACCATTCGCTTCTTTGCGGGCTATGCCGGGTGGGCCCCCGGCCAGTTAGAAGCCGAAATCGCCCACAGAGCCTGGCTCGTCTTCCCCGCAAAACCCGACTATGTCTTCTCCGACCAGCCCGAAACCCTCTGGGAAAAAGTCCTCTTAGACCAGGGCGGCCCTTACGCGCAGCTTGCCCGATACCCCATAGACCCCCGCCTCAACTAACACCCCCCCGTGTCCCCATTCCCCCTAAGCCCGAAACTCTCTACGCTCCTCGCCAACCTCACCCTACTCTCCGCCCAGCTTCCCCAGCTCACCTGGCAAAACTTCAAAAAACACCTGCACACTCCCGACACTCTCTATGTGCTGAATTTTTGGTCTACGTGGTGCCGACCGTGCATCGCAGAGCTGCCCTACTTCCAGAAAGCCGCCGATAGCCTTCAGCCCAAGTATCCCATTCGCTTCTATCTCATCAGCCTGGACTTTCCGCCTGATGGGGCTCATGCGGCGCAGCGCCTTCTGCGGCAAAAAAACATTTCTCTCTCGGCTGTGTGGCTCGCAGAAAACGATCCTAATACCTGGATACCTGACGTGGACAGTGCCTGGGATGGCAGCATCCCATTCTCCATTCTTTGGCCCAGTAGAAAAAGTAAACTGGGCAGTTTCCACAGCGCCGAAGAGGTAATTGAATTTGTTTTGCAGGGATATGAGACTCCTCGTGATAAGTAGCTTGGCCCTCCTCAGTGGGGGGGTAAAAGTGGGCGACAAGGCGCCCGCATTCAGCTTGAAAAATGTAGATGGCCAGATCGTCAGCCTGAGCGACTACAAGGAGGCAAAGGGACTTATCGTGATTTTTACCTGTAACCACTGCCCCTACGCCCAACTGTACGAGGAACGTATCATTGCCCTCCATAAAAAGCTGGCCCCTAAGGGGTTTCCCGTCGTCGCCATCAGTCCCAACGCCCCCGAAATCGTCCCCGAAGACAGCTATGAAAATATGCAAAAGCGCGCCAAGGAAAAGGGCTATCCTTTCCCTTATCTCTTTGACGAGACGCAGGAAGTAGCCAAAGCGTACGGCGCCACGAAAACACCCCATGTATTTCTTCTTAGGCGAGAGGGGGAAGATTTTGTGGTGGCGTACATTGGAGCCATTGACGACAGCCCTAATGACCCGAAGAAAGTCCAGCGCCGTTATGTGGAGGAGGCCGTAGAGGCTATCCTATCTGGCAAGCCTGTACCCACGCCGGAAACTAAGGTTATCGGGTGTAGTGTGAAATATCGGAAGTGAGGCTAAGTAGTTTTTAGGATGGGCCGGCTGGCCGCCTATGACGGGTGGCCGGCCTAATTACATTCCGGGAAAAGGGTTTCTGAATGTAGGAGGGTAGAGTTAGGTGTGGCTGCCGCTCCCACCTCAGGCGGACATGCCACCTCCTCCTCACATTAAGAAGGCCTTTGACTTTTCCCATTATAAACTTTCTTTTTGGGCGGCGGCCAGCGCCCTTTGGGC
>JAVVHK010000132.1:0-4582 GCA_032249525.1 Bacteroidota bacterium
CGGTAGCCTTTTTCGCGCATTTTTTCAATAAGGCGCTCTATGTCTTTTTCAAACTCTGTACGTTGGAAGCGAGAACGTTTCCAGAAGCGGTACAAGCGTTTTTCTTTGGTTTCTTTGAGTTGGCGTTTGACCCAGCGGGGGGAGAAGTGGTTTAGACCATGAATGGATATTTCTTGGATGCGGGTGCGGGGACCTTGCTTGACGAAAAATATCACTTCTATGCGGTTAGGCTCGGTAGTATCGGGGCGGGTTTCGGTGCGAACGGTAGCCTGATAGTAGCCTTTGCTCTGGAGGTAGTTTCGAATTACACGTTCAGCTCTTTGGCGCTGGGCTTCTGTAAAGATAGTGCCTTTGACAAGGCCTACTTTGTCTTTGAGGTCGCTTACTTTGGTTTTGGAGAGGCCCCGGAAGGAGTATTTAGCGATACGGGGGCGTTCTGTAACCCGAATCACGAGCCAAACCTTTTTTTCGGTAAGGCTGTCGGCAAGGATTTCTACTTCTGAGAAGAGTCCTTGCTTCCAGAGTTTCTTAATGGCATTGGAGAGGTCGTCGCCTGGGATGCGCAGCTTTTGGGAGAGATAGAGGCCGCTGGCGATTTTGATGGCTTCTGGGTCCACATAGGAGGCGCCTTCTACGCGAAGGCCGGCGATTTCTACCTCTCGGGGTTGAAGAGGGGTAAGGGTTTGAGCAAACCCTAAGAGGAGGCCGAGACCCGCCCAAATCGCCGTTCGCGCTGCTGATAGGCCCATATGGCTTCGTATAAGTGCTGTCGACGGAAATCCGGCCATAAAACAGGAGTGAAGTAAAACTCTGTATAAGCAATATCCCATAGGAGGAAGTTACTGATGCGCTGTTCGCCGCTGGTTCGGATGAGGAGTTCGGGTTCGGGTAGGTCTTTAGTCCAGAGGTAGGATTTGAAGAGGGCTTCGGTGAGGGAGTCTGGATGGAGGCGGCCTTCTTGGGCGGCTTTGGCGAGCTGGCGGGCGGCGTGGAGGATCTCTTGGCGGCCGCCATAGCTAAGGGCGAGCGTAAGGGTCAGGCGCTCACCATGGCTCGTCCGGGCAATGACTTTGCGCAGATGCTCCACGAGGGTAGGGGGGAGCATAGTTTCCCAAGCCCCGATAGCCTGAAGTCGCACCCCATTAGCTATCAGCCGATGCTCCTCCTGCTCTAACATGAGCCGGAGCAGGCTCATGAGGGCAGAAATTTCTTCTTGGGGGCGCTGCCAGTTTTCCGTAGAAAAGGCGTATAATGTCAAGAAAGGTATTCCCAGTTCTGCAACGGCCTCTACGGTCTCGCGGACAGCTTGCACTGCCGAGCGGTGGCCTTCTATGCGGGGGAGGTTTCGGGCTTTGGCCCAGCGCCCATTCCCATCCATGATGATGGCAATATGGGTGGGTAGTCGCGCGGGGTCCAGCTGCGCAGGTGTAATAGCAGGCACCTCCACCGCTAAATCTCAGCGGAACTTCGGGCAGCGCTCACCCGGATCAATAATGTAGGTTACGCCAATCCCGGTATAGACGTACCAATCTTTTTGATTGGCGAAGCCGCGTACATCGTTGGCTTCGTAGCCGCTGCTGCCCTGTGCCCGATAACCGCTTCTATCTGATAATTCCGCCGCAATAGGTCCCATCTGCGCCAGCATGAGATCAGGGGGTGGATAGCGATCACTCACATCATCCAGGTAGTCGGTAAAGGTTTTTCGCAGGCCGAGCTCAAACCACAGGTCCCACCGCGTGCTCAGCGTCCACCGAGCCCCGATGCCCATGGGAATAGATACCTGGGTAAGAGCATAAGGCTTGGGATAGGTGCGGGTCGGATCATTCAAGAATTGCCCCTCCGTGCCCAAGGGCTGGAGCCGATACCATTTACCGTCACTGGCCTTAGCTTTAGGATCAAAGTTAAATATCGCTACGCCCGCAAAAATAAGAGGCGAAAACTTCGGGCGGAAGCGATACAAGCGGGGGTGCGCAAAGAATTCGTAAAAGAATAAGAGGTGAAACTCGGTGATGTGGGACCGGAAATGGAGGTTACGCCACTTGCGGAATTTATCTACACTTACGGAGTCCGCAGCCCCCATCCAGCCTTGAAAATAGCCAATACGAGCCCTGAGATGCGGATGGAAGTTGTAAATGAGGTTAAAGCCGAAGCCCGGACGAGTGAATTTGAGGGTAAAGTCATCGTCCAGGTCCCCTTTGTAGTTGGTGATACCTACGGAAGGACCAAGTGCTAAGTAGCTCTTATATGCGGAGCCTCGCTGCGCCCATAAGGGTATAAGGGCTCCCATACCTATCCATACTGCCAGAAATCGCATACCGCAAAGTAATAGAGTTTTTGTCAATCCCTCAAAAAGGCCACCCCCAGTCGGCGTCTGTATTCCCAGCTAAGAAGAAATAGTGGTTCCCTATGCGTCGTATGCGCACTATGGGCCACGTTTCCCGCAGCAGAGTCTCTAAGCGTTTGGCCTGCTTAGTCAATAGAACATTCCAGAGCAAAAGCCCTTTAGGGTTCAGCTGATGGTGTAAGGCTTGCAGGAAGTCTTTATGCAGGAGGTTCGGCGGCACTTCCCATTCTATAAAAGCATCTACAAATATGCCATCACAACTTTCGGTGAGCTCGTATATGGTTTGGGCGGCATCGCCGAGATAGACTTGATAGGGCAGGGGTAAGACGAAATGCGCTTCTTGCAGGCGCACTATTTCCGGGTCTTTTTCTAAGATGAGGACCTGGCTGGGGGGAGGCTGACCTGTTTGAGCTAGGATCTGCATGAGTGAAGCCCCCATTCCTATGAGCAGGACTTGGTGCCACCCACGCCCTATAAGTCCATAGGAGGCAAAGGCCTCTTCCCAGGCTCGCTTGAGCTGACCCCCTACATAATCCACACTCTCTCCGCTAATCACAGGCTCTCCTTTGCGCCACTCTAAGCGATACCTCATGCCGTCGGCACGGGCTGTAAAGCCTGCGATAACTCAACGCCCAATAACGTACTCACACCCGGTTCCGGCATTGTAACGCCATACAAAACCTCGGCATACGACATGGTGATCTTATTGTGGGTGATGACGAGAAGCTGACTCTTTTCGCTAAATCGCCGCATAAGCCGCCCAAACTTATCTGCATTAACATCATCCAGCGGAGCATCAACCTCATCTAAGATGATGAGCGCGGGTGGCCGAATAGACAGGATGCCCATGAGCAGAGCGAGAACGGTTAGGGCTTTCTCTCCGCCGGAAAGCTGCGTGATAGAGAGAGGCCGTTTGCCTCGGGGCTTAGCGATAATATCTATGGCACTGGAAAGGGGATTGTCGGGCTCTACCAAGACCATGTCACAAGTATCCTCCTCAGAAAAAAGCTCCCGGAACTGCCGAATAAACGCTTGACGTACAGCCTCAAAAGTGTCTGTGAATCGCTGGGCGGCCTCCCGGTCCAGATGGAGCAGGAGTTTTTCTAACCGCTCCAGAGCCAGCGATATATCAGTTTTTTGGGTTTGGAGGGAGTCCATGCGGGCTTTTTCCTGTTGGAGGGTGGAGAATGCTTCAAAGTTGAGTTCGCCGAGCTGGCTCATTTCCTGACGGAGGTTTTGGAGCTGGTGTTCTACCTGCTCGGCGGGCAGGCGTGCGGTTGGCTCATCTGGGAGGTTAGATAGGGCGAGCCCTGTTTCCATTTGCAGACGTTGGGCCAGCATCTGGAGGCGATGTTCGGCTTCTTGGCGGCGCGTGCTGAGGCGGTTTCGTCGTTCTAAGAGGGCTTCCCGCTGGGAGAGGTGCTGGTTGAGATTGGACTCTATTTCTTTGTAAGTGCTTTCGGCGGCATTTAGAGCTTCCTCGAGGGCTTTTCGGCGGTTTGCGATGGCTTCAGATTCTGCTTGGGCTTGCGCTAAGGCCTCATGGACTTCGGTGAGCCGGGTGTGGGCGGTGTTGAGCTCCTGGCTTAGCTGTTGGCTCTGGTTGCGCAGATAGGTTAGGCGTTTGCGGACTTCGGTTAGCTGCTGATGGATGAGCCGTTGATGTTTTTCTTCCTGGCGGAGGCGCTCTTCTATTTGAGCGAGCTGATAACGTTTATCGGCGTGCTGAGTGGAGAGCTCTTGAAGGTTTTTTTGGTGGATTTCGGCCTCTTGGGAGAGGGCTTGGAGCTTTTTTTGAAGTTCGGTTAGGCGCTTTTCGGCTTGGGCGAGGTTTTCATTGATGGGTAGGAGAGACTCGTGATGTTGGGCTTCTTTGGTTTGGAGTGTATGGAGGCGGGCTTCTTCAGCGGCGAGGGCTTTTTGGGTTTCGGAGAGGCGGGCTTCTATCTGGGCGAAAGCTTTTTCTGCGGCTAAGAGTTTTTTCTGGGCTTCTTCCAGTGCCTTTTTGGAAGGTTCCAGCGGCAGCATTTGAAGGGAAGCGGTGTGGGCTTCTATTTGGCGTTTGAGCTGGTTTATCTGGGCTTGGAGGGCGGCTTCCGCTTCTAATAGGGCTTGAATACGATGCGGAAGGCCTATGTGGGCGGTTTTAGGCACGCCTAGAAAGTAATAATGTCGTTGAGCGGAGGCGAGCCGTTTTTTTTCGGGGTAGAGGTAGCGGAGGGTGGGGGGCGGGGTGGC
>JAVVHK010000133.1:0-4579 GCA_032249525.1 Bacteroidota bacterium
TGTTTGTGTTCTGGGGGGCGGGCCCGCCCCCCCGGCGGCGCCCCCCCCCCGCCGGCGGCCCCCCCCCCCGCCCCACAAAATACCACCAACTCGCATTCCGAAACTCTTTATCTCGGAGTTGGTATTACTTTTCAGGTTTCCAGGGAATTTCTTCGGCGTTTAGGCTGTGCGTGAGGTAGCGCCCATAAGCAAAAAGCCAGTCCGAGAGCCGATTGAGAAAAGCCAGAAAGAGGGGGGCTACGGGTTCTACCTCGTGGAGAGCCACAAGACGTCGCTCAGCCCGCCGACATACCGTGCGTGCAATCTGGACGTGCGCTTCGGCTATGCAGCTCCCCGGTAAAATAAAATAACGCATAGGGGGCACTGCCGCTACCATCTCATCAATGCTATGCTCCAAAATCTGAATACTCTCCTCTGGGAAAGGTGGCAAAGGTACCGGTTTCTCAGTCCGTCCAGCAGCTAAATGCGACCCCAGGGTGAATAGCCACTCTTGAATCTTTCTCAGGAGTGGCTGATGAGACGCCGGTGCCTCCAAAGCTAAAAGTCCTATGTGCGCATTCAGCTCATCCAACGTTCCATAGGCCTCTACCCGTAGATCGGCCTTGGAGACCCGATCTGGTCCCAGCAGGCTCGTCTGACCAGCATCGCCTCTGCGGGTGTAAAGTTTCATCACTCAAAGTTACAAGGGGATGCTTATGTGGGCCTACTCCTGGCTGGGTAACGAAAAAGAAACCTGTAAGTAGCGCCGCTCTGGGCTAAGCACGAGCCGCACCCGCTGACCCTCAGCCGTTTGCCAGACCTCATGCCCCACATGCCCCTGACTCATCCCATAAACCCCCCGCAAAAAACTGCGCCAATCCTGATACCGCTTCGTCAAGACCCTGAATTTCGGCGTTTCATAAGTAAAACTCACCGTCCGAATCTCCCCCCCACTCCCAATGTAGTATTCTATCCAGACTTCTAAGGAGTCTGCCTGCTCGGTAAGGCGATAGACATAGCCCAGTTCATCCCGGTAATAAGGGGCTCCTTCTTCAATCTTTGGTAAGGTATCCGCCGATAAGCCTAAGAGCCTGGGGCGAGGTAGACCTTCATGAGTGAAAAATACCCGCTCCTGAAAGCTGACCCGGTTCTGACGAGCGCATCCCACTCCTACTAAGACCCCGCTAATTAGACTTACCCAGAGACGCCGCATACGCTTGCCGCAAAAGCCGCCGCATTACTTTATTAGAGGCGGTGCGCGGAAGCTCCGATACCACTACCACATCCCGCACATGAAAAAGTGGACTGAGTCGCTGCCGGATAGCCTCATTAGTTTGGTGTAGCCAGTAGCTGGTCTCCGTGGGAGCTCCTTCTTGCAAGACGAGGTAGAGGACCAGCTGCTCGGGGCCACCTTCGGGGGGCGGCACGGCAATGGCGGCGACTTCTCCGATGCCGGGCACTTGCGCCACCACCCGCTCAATCTCCGCCGCCGATACCTTAATACCTCCTAAGTTCATAGCGTCGTCCGCCCGTCCCCCCGACACCCAATAGCCCCGCTCCAACCGCCGCATATAATCCCCATGCCGACGCAGCCGAACCTCCGCCCCATCCATCACCTTCGGAATGGGCGCACCCGATGCTCCTACCCAACCCTCCCCTATCGAGGGGGTGTCCTTATAGTACACCTCCTCGTGCGAGGCATTGAGAAGCACCTGCGACAGCCCAATAGAAGGCGGCACCAAAAAGAGCTCCCCTTCAGAAGCTGGCTGCCCCGCCTCATTCAGTATGACAAAGTCCAGCCCCAGCGCCGCCGCACTAAACTGAGAAGGCGCATTCGGATGCAAAAGGGTGCTCGTGATATAGCCGCCTCCTATCTCAGTACCCCCACAATACTCTATCACCGGTTTATAGCCTGCTTTGGCCATCAGCCGCCACATATGCCAGGGGTTGGAAGCCTCCCCTGTAGAACTGAATAGCCGTATTTGATGCCAGTTGGCTCCCTCCCAAGCGCCACTCTCTATCCATCGCCGCACTAAGGAGGGTACCACCCCCAGCACCGTCACCCCCGCCTTCTCTACAAAGGCACAAAAGTCCGCGCCCGTCGGCACCCCCCGATACAAACACACCGTAGCCCCATTCACCAGCCCTGCAAAAAGTAGCCATGGCCCCATCATCCACCCTAAGTTCGTAGGCCAAGTGACTCGGTCCCCCGGCCCCAAGTCTTGATAGTAGTACCCATCTGATGCCGCTTTGATGGCTGTGAGATGGGTCCAAGGTATAGCTTTGGGCGTCGCTGTCGTCCCCGACGAGAAAAGCACGCCAATCACATCCGTAGGCCGGGCCGCATACCCCTGCCTTAGAGGTTCCCCCTCCTCCCAAAACTGCCCAAAAGGATAGCTCTGATTGCGCAGGCGGATCCGAAGCCGTTCGCCCCCAGCCAACACGTAAGTACGAGGTAACCCTACACCACTCAGCCGATCATAAAGCGGAATAGTCTTTCCTTCCCGGTAGAGAAAATCCTGAATGAATAACAGTTGAGGACGGACGATATGGAGTCGGGTGGCTATCTCTTCGCCCGAAAGACTATCCGGAATAGTGGCAACCGAGAGGCCGGCCCATAGCGCTCCCAGGTATAAAACCACTGCTTCCCAGCGCATGGGCAGGCAGATAGCCACCGTCTGGCCCGGCTCCAATCCCTGCGCTAAGTAGGCTCCCGCCGCAGCCATCACCTGCGCCCGTAGCTCCCCATAAGTCAACCGCACCTCGCTCCCATCTTCCCAGTGCTCTACAATCGCCTCCCACTCCGCAGGCCACCGAAATATGCCCTCCAAGATATTGAGGCGAGCTCCCTCTAACCAGCTGGGCTGGGTAACACTACCATGCGGATACCGCACGATCACCTGCGGCCGCTCATAAAACGGCAGCCGAAGCCGCTCAAAAATCGTATATTCCCAGAAGCCCGCCCGATCCATCACGCTCCACCGATGCAGAGCCTCATAATCCGAAAAACCCCGCTCCTGCAAAACCTCCGCTAAGTGGCAGGGCCGATTATTCATTTCAGGGTACCATAAGGGCTCCAGCGGCAAACTCGCCCGCTTCCCATAAACGTTCTCATAAGCCTCTACATGCCGCTGAAAATCTCTCTCTCCCCGCAAGGCCTCCACCGCTTCTGACCATCGCATGCTACAAAGTTACCCCGGAACGTCGTACTTTTTACCCGTGAAGATCATCAATGATCCTATTCATGGTTTTATTCGGGTGCGGTTTCCTCGGGTGCTTCGAGCGATAGCGCATCCGTGGGTGCAGCGGCTTCGGCGCCTCTCCCAGCTCGGCCTTGCCCAAATGGTCTATCCCAATGCCACTCATACGCGCTTTGCTCATGCCTTAGGGGCCATGCACCTTATGGATACGGCTTTGCAGTCTCTCGTCGCCAAAGGCGTTATCCAGCTCTCCGAAAAGACCTTTGAGGCCGCCCTCCTCGCCGCCCTCCTGCATGATATAGGTCATGGCCCTTTCTCTCATAGCTTAGAGGGGAGTATCCTTCCTTACCCCCACGAAACCATCACCTATGCACTCTTGGAGCTTTTAGAAGTAGACTTAGGCGACCTCTCCGAGACCCGTGCCATCCTGCAAGGCCAGCATCCCTTACCCTACCTATGCGAGCTCATCCAAAGCCCCCTGGATGTAGACCGCTTAGATTACCTCGTACGAGATAGCTTCTTCACAGGTGTACAAGAGGGCATCGTCGGCACCGAAAGGCTCATCCACACGCTCACAGTCACCCCCGATAACCACTTAGCCATTGAAGAAAAAGGCCTCGCCTCCGTAGAAAAATTTATCCTCGCCCGACGCTTCATGTACTGGCAAGTGTATCTTCATAAAACCGTTTTGGCCGCTGAAATCCTCCTCCAGAAGTGGTATGCTCTCTGGGTAGCCCAGGAGGGTCCCCTTCTCCCTTTGAACTCCCTCTCAAAGAATGCCCCTCCCTCCAAAGAGTTGCTTGTGGCCTTCATGGAGCTGGACGATACAACCCTCTGGACTCTTATCCGTGCTGGAGCTCAGCATAACCATCTCCCGCTTCGTCTTCTTTCAAAGGCTCTTTTGCAGCGGGTGCTCTTCAAAATCCACTGGGGCCATCCCAGCCCACAGGATTATCCTAGCTGGGAAGCTCAAATACCGCCCCTCCTTCGCCCCGAGGCAAAGAATTTTTGGGTGGAGGGCAAGGCTTACAGTTCCACTTACGAGCCCAGCCCCGCCCATGAGATTCGCCTCTTCACTAAAAAAGGCGAAGTCCTGCTCCTGTCTGAGGTGGCTCCATGGCTGGTGGCCGCTGGTCCCATAGAAAAAACCTACTGGGGCTACCTCAGCGCAGCTTCGCTCGAATTGCTTCTGCAATCGCCTTGAACTCCTCCGGACTAAGCTCTAACCGGGGATTCTGGAAGTTCAGATCTGCCATGGTCCGTATGGGAACTATGTGAATGTGGGCATGAGGAACCTCTAAGCCCACCACCGCAAAGGCTATGCGCTCGCAAGGAACTGCCGCCTGCACAGCTCGGGCCACCTCCCGCGCAAATAGCCACAATCCCACATACAGCTCCTC
>JAVVHK010000134.1:0-4538 GCA_032249525.1 Bacteroidota bacterium
TTAAACCCCCTCCTATTTCATTTGCGTTTTTGGGGGGGGGGCCCCGCCGGGGGGGGGGGCCCCCGCCCCCCCCGGGGCCCGCCGCCCGCCGACGGCGGGGGGCGGGCCCAAAAAATATCACCGACTCGCATTCAGAAACTCTTTATGATTCGCAGGAGGAGGTATTCTCTCTGTAAGGGGCTGCCTTGCCGGCTTCCCTCAGGGCTAATAGCTTCTCGTGTCTTCTCCCTACGGAAACCCCCTACCTTTGCGAGGTGCGAGTGGGTATTTTCTTTGGGGGTGCGGCCCGAGAACGCGAAGTGTCCTATGCGGGGGGGCGCACCGTGTACGACCTTTTAGACCGGCGACGATTCCTACCTATTCCTCTCTTTTTGGATGCCTATCATCGGCCCGTGCGCCTCAAACCAGAAAAGCTCTATTACGGCATGATCACCGATTTTTTTCCTCCGCCGGGGGATCTGCCCCCCGAGGTGCACTTTCCCCTCTATGCCGAGCAGCTTTATCATCCCAAAAGCAGTGCTTACCTCCGAGCCCTGAGTGAATTAGGCCCTCTCCTATCTTGGGAGAGCGTGCGAGAATCCATAGATGTGGCGTTTTTAGTTTTGCATGGGCTGGGCGGAGAAGACGGGAGTATTCAGGGGCTTTTGGAGCAGCTGGGAGTGCCCTATGTGGGCACGGGCATTGGCAGCAGTGCCTGGGGCATGGATAAGGCCCGACAACGCTCCTGGCTTGAGGCCCATGGTTTCGCCGTACCCCGATATACGGTACTTCCTCGTCGCCTGCTTTGGGAAAGCCCGCAGGAGATACCCGATCGCCTCTTGAGCGAAGTGGGGCTCCCCTGCGTTATCAAACACCCCCTTCAGGGCTCTACCATCGGCATAGCCTTCTGTCACCGAGTTGAAACCCTCTTGGAAGCCTTCACCCAATGCAGCTTCACGTGGCCTGTGCAGAAGCTCGCCCAAACCCCCATCCCCGAGATTTTGGACCTCCAAAAAGGGCTCAGCCTCCCCATCCTCTACCGCGACCGCGAAGGAATCCCCCGAGAAATGATTCACACCTATGCGGATTTGCAAAACTTTTTGCGCAGGCTGCCCGCTCACGGCTGGGTAGAAGCCTGGGATGCTCCCGAGTACCTTTTAGTAGAGCGCTTTCTGGAGGGCGAAGAGTTTTCGGTGATTCTCCTAGAAGCCCCAGATGGCCGCCTGGTAGCTCTCCCCCCCACCCACATCCGAAAGGAAAGCGTTCTCTACGACTACCGGGCCAAATACCTTTCCGGCATTAGCTCCAAACGCACACCTTCCCCCGACCTCCCCAATGAACGGATCCAAATGGAGGCCGAACGTTTAGGGCAGGCCGCCAACCTCGAAGTTTATGCCCGTATAGACGGAATTGTAACCCCCGATGGAAACATCTACTTCAATGACCCGAATACGACTTCTGGCATGCTGCCGGCCTCTCTCCTCTTTCATCAGGCGGCTGAGGTCGGCTTCACTCCTGCAAGTTTCTTATCGTATCTCATAGATCGCTCCCTGAATCGGGTGCGGACGGGACCTCTAACAGGCTTTGAACGGCGCTTCCAGCTCCTTCATCGCCCCTTGCCTTCTGAGACTACCGCCCCTACGGAACGTATCGCTGTGATTTTTGGCGGCCCCTCCACCGAAAGGCACATCTCCGTAGAAAGCGGCCGAAATGTGTATCAGAAGCTCAGTAGCCAATACACGGTAATACCGCTTTTCTTACGACAAGTGGGAGAAAAGATAGAACTGTGGGAGCTGCCGCCGCGACTTCTTTTCAAAGACAATGCCGACGATATTGCGGCGCATTTGGGAGTGGAGGAGGTTCCTCCCTCTACGGCTCGCAGCCGAGGTCAGCTCACTGCCATAGAGGCCTATGACCGGGTTTTGACTTACACGGCCACCCCTGTAAGTTGGGAGGAGCTCCCTAATCGGGCGGATTTTGTCTTTTTGGCGCTCCATGGGCGGCCGGGCGAAGATGGGACGGTGCAGGCCATCTTAGAGCGACTGGGATTGCCCTATAATGGCAGTAGTCCCGCTGTCTGTGCCCTCCTGATGGATAAATATGCAACGCACCAGTTTTTGCAAGAGCGGGGTTTTCGGGTGCCTCCCCATATGCGAGTAACTAAAGCAGAGTGGAAGCAGGATGCAAAAAAGGTTTATCACACTTTGCGTGAAAAGCTGGGGGATTTTCCTTGGATTGGCAAGCCTATGGATGAGGGATGTAGTAATGGGGTTCGGGTTTTGGAGGGGGAGGAGGCGGTTCAGGCCTACCTGGAGGTGATGTTTCGGGAGGGTGAGGCAATACCTGCCTTGTGGCGAGAAAAGCTTTTGATTCAGCCTGGCGAACTCTTTCCTGCGAAGGAGGAAGTGCTTATAGAGCGCTACCTGCAGGATCGGCCTGGGGAAAGGTGGATAGAGGTTACGGTGGGGGTCATCACGCATACGCAAGGCAGCGAGGTGCGGTATGAGGTGTTTTTCCCGAGTGAAACGGTAAAGGAGACGGCCATTTTGAGCTTAGAGGAGAAGTTTTTAGCGGGGGCGGGGCAAAATATAACGCCGGCCCGGCTTTTTCCTCAGAACCCCGCCCAAAACGAAAAGGCCCTTCGCCAAGTGCAATCCGAAGTAGAAGCTATTGCCCAAGCCGTAGGTATTCATGGGTATGCGCGAGTGGATGGTTTTGTGCGGGTTATAGAGGCTACGGGGGAAGTGCAGTTTTGGACTTTGGAGATTAATGCTTTGCCGGGTCTGACGCCGGCGACGGTATTCTTCCACCAGGCTGTGCTGGCGGGGTATAAGCCCTTAGATATTTTAGTGCATCTGATTCGGGAGGGCAAGCAAAAGGCCAGACGTTTGGCCTCGGTATGAATGCCTTTTCTCGTAGCGAGTGGTGGCTCATTACGCGCTTGTGGTATCCTCTGGCGCTAACCTGGTTCATGATGTCGGTGGAGGGGCCATTTGTGGTGGCGGTCATAGGTCGGCTTGCGGACCCTGCTTCCAATCTGGCTGCTTTTCAGGTGGCTTTTTCGGTGGCTATGCTGGTAGAGTCGCCGATTATGATGCTTTTGAGTGCGTCGGCCGCTCTGGGGAATAGCCGCCCTCAGTATGAGCAGCTTTTTCGGTTTGCTAGTCTCATGAATGTCCCGCTTTCTTTGCTGATGGTAGTTATAGGGGCGCCGCCTATCTTTGCGAAGCTCAATCAAGTTTTCTGGGGTTTGCCGGTAGAGGTAGCGCAGCTGGTGCAGGGGGCGGTTTGGCTTTTGGTTCCATGGCCGGCGGCTATTGGGTATCGGCGGCTGTGGCAGGGGATTTTGATTGCCCGGGGAGAATCTAAGCGAGTTACGGCTGGTACGGTGGTGCGTCTGCTGAGTATGGGGCTGTGTGCGTTGGGTCTGCGTCAATTTTCGGGCTGGCCGGGGGCTTGGGTGGGGGCTGCCAGCCTCTCTGCCGGAGTAGTAGCCGAAATGCTCGCCGCTCGCTTCTGGGCACACCGCCACCTCCAAACTCTCCCCCCAAAGCCTAAGCAGCCTCTCCTCGGCATGACCGGCCTCTGGCGCTTCTACTCCCCCCTCCTCCTCACTTCCGTCATCCATGTAGCCTTGACTCCCTTCCTTACCTTCCTCATGGCCAAGGGCCGCGAAGCCCTACCCAGCTTAGCCGTCTTTCCGGCTGTTAGCAGTACGGTGTTCCTTTTTAGCTGCTGGGGCATAGCCTATCAAGAAGTGGTGATCGTCCTTATGGGCACGCGGCTGCGCCGATGGCTCTGGAAGTACGCGCTGGGGATTGCTGTAGGAACTGCCTTAGGGCTTGCCATCACAGCCTGGCCCGACTTTTCTAAGTGGTGGCTAAGGCACCTCTATGATCTTCCGCCGACCCTTGCCCCCTTAGCCCAAAAAGGCCTTCTCCTCTCTCTCTTCACGCCTTTTCTGGTTTCCTTGCTGGCCTACTATAAGGGGACCTTCATCCATGGGGGCCGTACGCGCCTCAATCTCTTCGCCGCTCTCTTAGAAGTGAGCTCTGTCCTTCTTCTGACGAGCATAGGGCTATTTGTCTTTGGGCTTCGGGCGTTGGAAGGAGCCATCTTGGGATTAGTAGGAAGTCGGATGCTCACGCTGGCTTGGGCCAGCTGGGTACAAAAAAACCACCAACAGATCCCCAAAACCCCCACCGTCCCTGACCTCCATACCTAAAATTCCGTAGCTTTGCCTGAGTAGAGGTGGACCCCCTCAGTTCCGTACTTACTTTATGCCTTCTGCTGAGTATCTCTGCCACGCTCTCTGGCTATGAGGTGGCATTCTTTAATTTAGGAGATGAACGCCGAGAGGCCTTATTTAGCCAACATGCCGACCGGTTATGGGCCCACTGGCTGAAATTTTTCCACCAAATACCCGAGAAACTCTTGGCCACCCTCCTCATCGGAAACACCTTTGTCAATATTGGGATCACCCTTCTTATTCTAGAGCTGAGCGAAACCTTTGCCTGGCCCTATCAAGAGCTCCTAGGGAGCTTTACAGCCCTCACCCT